>JADLGU010000352.1 GCA_020849155.1 Rhodocyclaceae bacterium
GAGGGCGGCGTCCGGCTTGCGCGCCAGGCTTTCGGCGAGCGGCGCGCCGGTCAGGCGCACCACTTCCAGCGCGCGCTGGATGCGCTGCGCGTCGGTGGGCTTGAGGCGCGCCGCGGCGTCGGGGTCGAGCGCGGCGAGGTCGGCGTGCAGCGCCGGCCAGCCGCGCCGCGCCGCCTCGGCGTCGATCTCGCGCCGCAACCCGGCATCGGCCTGCGGCAGGTCGGAGAGGCCCTCGCGCAGCGCCTTGAAGTAGAGCATGGTGCCGCCGGCGAGCAGCGGGATTTTTCCGCGCGCCGTGATCTCCGCCATGACGCGTAGCGCGTCGGCGCGGAAGCGCGCGGCGGAATAGGACTCCTCCGGCGTGACCAGGTCGATCAGGTGGTGCGGGAATTTCGCCAGCGTGGCGCGGTCCGGCTTGGCCGTGCCGATGTCCATGCCGATGAACACCTGGGCCGAGTCGACGCTGACGATCTCCAGCGGAAAGCGCAAAGTCAGTTCCTGCGCCACGGCGGTCTTGCCGCTCGCCGTCGGGCCCATCAGGAAGGCCGCCGGCGGAAAGCGCTCAGCGGTCGAGGCCATACAGGCGTTCGGCATTCCCGTGGGCGATGGCGCGGCCGGCTTCGGGCGGCAGCTGGTCGATCAGCCGGCGCAGGTTGTCGTAGCCCTCGGCCGGCGTGCGCCGCGCGCCGGGATAGGGCGGATGGAACTGGTCGCTGCCGAGCACGAAGCGCTCGGGGAAGTCGCGCAGCAGGGCCAGCCATTCCGGCTTCAGCGTTCCCTGCGGATCGAGGGCGAAGGTTGGATGCGGGCCGCCCGGGCCGGGGCGCAGGCTCATGTGCAGGTTGGGATGGCGGCCGAGCAGGTCGCGCTGGCGCTGCGGCGTGCGCGTCAGCAGCGGATCGGTGCCGGCATGCGCCCAGACGATGTTGGCCTTGCGGTTGTGCGCCAGCAGCCGCTCGACGCCGGCCAGGTTCTCCTTGAACACCGCCGGGTTGCTCGGGTTGAAGCCGGGACGGTCGGGCCGCGGCATGTCGGCCGGCACCAGGTCCACATGCAGGTCGATCGGCAGGCCCTTCTCCGCCGCGATGTCGGCGAGGAGCAGCAGCAGCGGATGGTCGGGCGGCACCCACTCGTAGGGATGCTGGGCGCCCATGCGGCCGTGCGAGATGTGGTGCGCCGTGATCTCGCCGAAGCCCTTCGCGCCGCAGCCCAGCACCTGCTCGGCGAGGGCGCGGAAGCGCCGGCGCTTGTCTTCGTCGACGGCTTCCGGCGCCGTGTCCTGGATCATCGGGTTGAGCGTGCCGCCGCCGCCGACCAGGGCGACGCGCCCCGGATGTCTGCGTGCGGCGAACTGCAGCGCATCGCATTCATAGACGGCGCGCAGGCTCATCACCTGCGGCGGCGGCAGCAGGATCGACAGGCGCACGCCGATGCGGTCCATGTCGGCGACGGCGGCCTGCAGCGCCGCCTCCAGGTTGCCCAGGCTGCCGGCGTGGTCGAGGTGGCTGTGGGTGTCGATGAGCGGGATCGGCTGGGCGCGCACGCCGCACGCCAGCAGCAGGGCGAATACGATAAACGGTCGGCGCATGGCTCATTTCCCCCGCATGAACAGGCGGTCCAGGTCTTCCATCGAGAGCTGCGTCCAGGTCGGCCGGCCGTGGTTGCACTGGTCGGCGCGCTCGGTCTCTTCCATCTGCCGCAGCAGGGCGTTCATCTCCGGCAGGGAGAGCGCGCGATGGGCGCGCACGGCGCCGTGGCAGGCCATGGTGGCCAGCAACTCGTTGCGTTGCTCGGCGGCGACGCGGCTGACGCCGAAGCGCTCGATGTCGGCGAGCAGTGCCCGCACGAGTTCGGGGATGCGGCCATTGGCGAGCAGCGCCGGCACGGCGCGCACCGCCAGCTCGCGCGGGCCGGCGGCGGCGATCTCGAAGCCGAGGCCGGCGAGCGTCTCGGCGTGCGCCTCGGCGGCGGCCATCTCCTCGCCGCCGGCCGCGAGCACCACCGGCACCAGCAGCGGCTGCACCTGCGGCCGTGCATCCAGCGCCGTCTTCAGCTTCTCGTAGAGGATGCGCTCGTGGGCGGCGTGCATGTCGACCAGCACCAGGCCCGCGGCGTTCTGCGCCAGGACGTAGACGCCGTGCAGCTGGGCGAGGGCGTAGCCGAGCGGCGGCGCGCCTTCCTCCGCGTCCGGCAGCGGCAGCGCGGCGGCCTGGCGCACGAAGTCGTAATAGGCGGCGACCGGCTGCGCGACGGCGAGCGCCTGCTGCTGCGGCGCGGCCGCCGGAAAAGTCAGTCCCTGTGGTACGGCGGGAGCAGGTGCGGCATGCGCCAGCGGCGCCGCCAGCGCCCGCTGCACGGCATGGAAGACGAACTGGTGCACGGCGCGGCCGTCGCGGAAGCGCACCTCGGTCTTGGCCGGATGGACGTTGACGTCGACGCCGCGCGGATCGAGGTCGAGGAACAGCGCGTAGGCGGCGTGGCGCTGGCCGTGCAGGATGTCGGCATAGGCCTCGCGCACCGCATGGGCGAGCAGCTTGTCGCGCACGAAGCGGCCGTTCACGAAGAAGTACTGGGC
>JADLGU010000353.1 GCA_020849155.1 Rhodocyclaceae bacterium
CGGCGCGCGGCATCAACAACCAGCCGGTGGACTTCGAGTACGTGCGCTTCAACTAAACTGTCAAGCCGTAACGGGAGAACGGCGCCATGAACGACATCGTCAAGCAGCACCTCATCGACCCGGGCATCTGCATTCGCTGCAACACCTGCGAGGAGACCTGCCCGGTCAAGGCCATCACCCACGATTCGCGCAACTACGTCGTGAAGGCCGAGGTCTGCAACGACTGCCGCGCCTGCGTGCCGCCCTGCCCCACCGGCGCCATCGACAACTGGTTCCCGATCGCGCCGGGCCAGCCGTACACGCTGGAGGAGCAATTGTCCTGGGACGAGCTGCCCGCGCCAATGGCGGCGCCCGTCGCCGACCTCGCCGTGCCGGCGGACGTCGCGCGCCTGACCTCGGAAGCCACCGCCGGCCAGGGCGGCCCGGCGCCGGCGCCGTGGTCGGCGGAGAAGCCGGCGGTGAACCTCTACAACGAGCGCGGCCCGATCACCGCCACCGTCTCGGGCAACTTCCGCCTAACCGGCGACAACGCCAGCGCCGACATCCGCCACATCGTGCTCGACTTCGGCGGCGTGCACTTCCCGCTGCTCGAGGGCCAGAACATCGGCATCGTCCCGCCCGGCACCGACGCCAATGGGCGCCCGCACCACGTGCGCCTCTACTCGGTGGCCAGTCCGCGGGACGGCGAGCGGCCCGGCTACCACAACTGCGCGCTGACGGTGAAGCGCGTCACCGAGGACCACGCCGGCCAGCCGGTCAAGGGCGTCTGCTCGAACTACCTGTGCGACCTGAAGAAGGGCGACAAGGTGCAGGTGATCGGCCCCTTCGGCGCCAACTTCCTCATGCCCAACCATCCGGGCAGCTCGCTGATGATGATCTGCACCGGCACCGGCTCGGCGCCGATGCGCGCCATGACCGAGCGCCGGCGCCGCCGCATGGCGCTCAAGGAAGGCGGCTCGCTGATGCTGTTCTTCGGCGCCCGCGTGCAGGACGAGCTGCCCTACTTCGGCCCGCTCATGAAGCTGCCGAAGGACTTCATCGACATCAACTTCGCCTTCTCGCGCGTGCCCGGCCAGCCCAAGCGCTACGTGCAGGACCGCATCCGCGAGCGCCACGACGATGTCTGGCGCCAGCTCAACGACGCGGACTGCTACATCTACCTGTGCGGCCTGAAGGGCATGGAGAAGGGCGTCGACGAAGCCTTCCGCGACGTCTGCCGCCAGCACGGCGGCGACTGGGATGCGCTGCTGCCGCAGCTACGCGAAAAGGGCCGCTACCACATCGAGACGTACTGAGCCGGCTGCATTGGCTGCTGGGAGGGGCCTACCGGCCCCGATTATCGCGGCCATAGGCCGCTCCCACTAAAGTCAGTCACTGCAATACGGCGGCATCGCATTCCCGACAATCAAAATCACGCGCCCACCATTTCCAGCAAGACATCCCGAAAGGTACAGAAGCTTTGCGAGGTGTTCCGCGACGGCTCCATATGGGCAGCGACTGCTCGGGCGGCCTCGACCTTGCGCAACCCACCGGTGAAATAACCCGTCCTCTGTAACACGCGCTCGAATGCCTCCCAGGTACCACCCGCTATATCGTCAGGGTTGCGGTAGCTCGCCTTTGATGGAACCGTAGCGGACACTTTCGGATATGCCGCGCACACTGCATGCCAGTCGCCGAAATACCAAGCCTCAAGCTCTTCAATGGCAAGCCGGTTGGCAACCATATAGGAGGATTTACCTTTTGCTTCCGTACGTGTCAGCAGACCGGCGTCCTTGGCAACTTTCTCAAGGCGCCGTTTGAGGCTGACGCAATTATCGTCATCGCGGTCGACGACCACAATAATGCGGCAATGGTCGCGAAACCATGTGTCGCTCTTTCGCCGTCGGCCGTAGCCACGGAGGCGCTCTGGCAATCGCAGCAGCAATTCATCCTTGCACTGATGCGCGTAAACCTCGAAGGAAAGATCACCGAGAATCTTCGGCAGGAGCAGACGGAGCGCGGCTTCCATCGAGGGTTCCTCGACCAGCAACTCGACATGCTCGACCGTCATTTGGCCTTCCCCCGCCTTGCGGGTGCACCGGAGCGCACAAGCGGGTCTCCAACGCCGAATCGCCCCTCCATCCAGAGATGCCCGAGAGAAGCGCCCGTTTCCATGAATTCCGGCACGCCTGAGATATCGGCGGCACGCACCGCCTGCGTGTAGCCCTGTTCATCGCGATAGAGGACGCGCACTTCATCCGCCGCCAACGCATTCACGAAAAATGGCGAATGCGTCGTGACCAACAACTGGGACCGCTCGGACGCGGCGCGACACTCCTCCGCCAGTTCGGGCAGTAAGCGCGGGTGCAGAAAATTCTCCGGCTCCTCGATGCCGACGAACGGTGGCGGTGCGGGATCGTATAAAAGCACGAGGTAAGCAAGCATCTTGAGTGTGCCATCGGAGGCAAATTTCGCCAGCACTGGATTATCGAAAGGCGCGTCCTTGATCTGCAATAGCAAGCGCCCGTCGGGCATGGCTTCGGCGAGAACCCGTTCGACCCGGGGCACTCGGGCACGCAACACACTGAAAATATGTTCGAGCCGATCCGGATGCTGTTCGGCCAGATATTGGATGACATTTGCGACGTTGTCCCCCGTGCGGGACAGCCGCTCCTGCGGCCCGGCCTCAGGCTGGCCGCGCGTCTCGTCGACTGAAAAGTAGGAGACGTACCAACTGGTGATGAAATCACGAAGAGCCGCCACACGCGGGTGTTCGGCAAACTGCCCGAGCGCATTCACGGCGATCAGGTCCGACGACTTCAAGGGAATGTCCACGCGGGAATCCTGCTCGTCCGGCAATTCCCCGCTGATGGCTTTTCCATGTCCTTCCCTGTAGTCCAGGAAACGGAACGGCTTCCCATAACTGCCTCTTCGCCATTGCAACCACTCTTCCATCACGACCGGAGCGCCCTTGCGCTCATCCACGGCAAGGTGATAGGTAATGACCGGATAATCAGGTTCCTTGTACTTGATCTCGATCACGACCGGCCCCTCGCTGCCGCGAGTCTTCAGTTCCTTGGCGCGCCCGCGGCGATCCCAGGCCCGGCGCAGGCCGGACTCGAAGCACTCCGACAAAAAGGCGAAAACGTCAAAAACGGTTGACTTGCCGCTGCCATTGGGCCCGAGCAGCGCCGTCATCGGCGTGATGTTCTTGAATTCAACGTGTCTGAGCGCGCGGTAATTTTCCACGCGCAGATATTCGATGCGGGCTTTATGCCCCTGGTTTTCGGTTGTCATTGCACGCCCCCCCATTTATTCCACCAGCCACAGTTTATATTGTCAGTTTCAAAGCCGCCTACATGAATCCAATCCCTCCTTCTGTGCCAACCAAGCCTACTGTCCGCTGCTAGCCAGTTTCCAAGAAAGTCAGTCTCCACAGGACGGCGACTGATTCACCCCGCCAGCACCCGCGATACGGCATCGCTCACTTGGTCTGATACAGCACCCTGATGTCCGGAAGGATCGATTTGCGACGATAGGGGTTGCGCAGGATTCCGGGCGGCGCCAGGTTGACGCGCCGGTTGCCGAACAGCTTTGAAAGCGCGGTTTCCATCTCCGGCGCGCTCCACAGCGAGGGCGCCTTCTCTGGATCGAACTCCACCATCAGGTCGATGTCGCTCTCGGGCGTCAATTCATTGCGTGCCGCGGAACCGAACAGGCTCAGTTTCCGGATGCCATACTTGCGGCATAGCGTCGCCAGTTTCGCGCGCGGAATCCGCAGCGCCAGCTTTCCTGCTGCTCGACTTGGGCCCGTCGGGCTGGGTAACGGACAAGCAATCATCTTGCGGCCTTCACCTCGACCACCACCTTCCCCGTGGCATGGCCGGCCTCGCTGTAGGCCAGGGCGTCACGCACCTGTTCGAGCGGGAACACCTTGTCGATGATCGTCTTGACGCTGCCCTCCGAGAGCAGGCGGCCGATTCTCTCGAGCTGCGCGCCGCTCGGGCGCATGAACAGGTACTCGTAGCGCACGCCGTGCCGCTTCGCCAGGCGCAGAGTCTTGCGGCTGAGGAAGTCGAGCAGCACGCCGAGGAGCGGATTCAGACCCCACTGCCGCACCAGCCGGCCGTCCGGCTTGCCGGCGATGCTGACCAGCACGCCGCCGCGCTTCAGCACGGCGAAGGAACGGTGCTGGATGTCGCCCGCCTGCGTGTCGAAGACCAGGTCCTGGTCGCTGACGACGTCCTCGAAGCGCTGCGTCTTGTAGTCGATGACGATGTCGGCACCGAGGCTGCGGGCCAGATCGGCGTTGCGCGCGCCGACGGTGGTGGCGACCGTCGCGCCGGCGTGGCGGGCGAGCTGGATGGCGAAGCTGCCCACGCCGCCCGAGCCGCCATGAATCAGCACTTTCTGCCCGGCTTTCAGTCCGCCGATCTCGAACAGCGCCTGCCAGGCGGTGAGGCCCGCCAGCGGCACGGCGGCGGCCTCGACGTGGGAGAGATTCGCCGGCTTGGCGGCGGCATCCGCCTCGGCCACCACGGCGAACTCGGCGAAGGCGCCGATGCGCTGCTTGTCCAGGCGCGCGAACACCGCGTCGCCGGGCCGGAAGCGCGTCACGCCGGCGCCGACCGCCTGCACCACGCCGGACAGGTCGTTGCCGAGGATGAGCGGGAAGCGGAAGGGGACGATCATCTTCAGCAGGCCGTCGCGGATCTTGAAGTCCACCGGGTTCACGCTGGCGGCATGCACTGCCACCAGCAGCTCGCCCGGCCCCGCCTGCGGCGCCGGCAGCTCGCCCAGCTCGATGACCGAAGGAAATCCCCGTGGGACGACCTGGTTGCCGCCGTAGCGGCGGATGAAGGCGGCTTTCATTTGCGGAAGTTGGAGCGAAGCGGCGCCTCAAGGCGGCACGGTGACCGCTCGGCTCCAAGTGTCTTGCCGGCCATGACTTCACCACCATGTCGCGCCGGGTCGAATCGGGCCAACCGCTCTTCCAGACTCGGTATGGCATAGATATGACTTGCGATCTCCCGAACCGCTCCGTCATTCCCGCGCCCTGAAGGGCCGGCGAAGCCGCCCTGAGGAAGTACTCCTGGGGTGCGCACGCGGGAATCCAGTTTCTTCGTTTCAACGCCGCTGGGTCCCCGCTTTCGCGGGGACGACGGTCTATTCTCGGACATTTACACGATCTCCATGGAAGGAGACACCCAGTTCACTTACTTCGCCAGCAGGAATTCGCGCACCACCGCCACCTGCGCCTTGTCCATGAACATCGGCGCATGGCCGACGCCGGGGATCTCGGCGATGGTGGCCTTGGGGCCGCGCCGGCCCATCTCCAGGCAGGTCTCGTGCGTGAGCAGGTCGGACTCGGCGCCGCGCAGCACCAGGGTCGGGCAGCGGATGGCGTCGTAGAGCGGCCACAGCTCGACGTCCTTGCCGGTGTCCAGCGCCTGACGGAAGGGCACGGCGATGCCCGGGTCGTAGACGAACTCGTAGCCGCCGTCGGCCTTGCGGCGCGTGACGTGCTCGGTGAGGTGCTTCCACTGCGCATCGGTGAGCTTGCCGAAAGTGGCGCTCACCAGGCGCACGTACTGCTCGGCTTCGGCAAAGCTGGCGAACTGCGGCATCAGGCCGACGTACTCGCCGATGCGCTTCACCGCCGCGGCGGAAATCACCGGGCCGACGTCGTTCAGCACCAGCCGCGCGATCGGCGTCTCGGCCTGGGCGGCGAGCGCCATGCCGATCATGCCGCCCATCGAAGTGCCGACCCAGTGCACCTCGTCCACGTTCAAGCGGGCGATCAGCGTCACCATGTCGGCGGCGTACTGCTGCACCACGTAATGCTCCTTGAGGCGCAGCCAGTTGCTGCGGCCGCGGCCGACCACGTCCTGGCAGACGACGCGGTAGTGGCCGGCCAGCGACTGCGCCAGGACGTCGAAGTCGCGCGCGTTGCGCGTCAGGCCGTGCACGCAGACCAGCACGCGCGGGTTGGCGGGATCGCCCCACTCGACGTAGGCCATGCGGTGCAGGCCGCCGGGGCTGAGGCACTGGACGGTGTGTTGGCGCATTTCGCTCATCGGTGTCTCCTTTGAAGGCGAGTTTATCAGACCTGATTACCCTCTCCCCCGGCCCCCGCTCCGCGCCCCACTGCCGGCTTTGCACAGCCGGCCGGCTCCGGCGGCGCGATGCATGCATCGCGAAACACCGCCTGCGCCCCGCGAGCGGGAGAGGGGAGATTGTCGGCTAAACTCTGCGGCATGAGTCTCACCCGCCGCCGCTTCCTTTCCGCCGCCCTCGCCGCCTGCGCCGCGCCGCTGTTCGCGCAGCAGGCCCCGGCGCTGCTGCCCGCTTCGAAGGGCCGGCGCGTGGTGGTGGTCGGCGGCGGCTGGGGCGGGCTGTCGGCGGCGCGCCAGCTGCGTGCGCTGGCGCCGGAACTGGAGGTCGTTCTGCTGGAGAAGAACCCGTCTTTCTTCTCCATGCCGCTCTCCAACAAGTGGCTGGCCGGGCTGGTGGACGAGAAGCTGCTGACGCACGATTACCGCGCCGCGGCGCAGGCCTTCGGCTACCTGTTCATCCAGGCGGAGGTTTCGGCCATCGACCGCGACCGGCGCCGCGTGCACACCGCAAGCGGCACGCTCGACTACGACTGGCTGGTGCTGGCCTCGGGCATCCGCCACGACTACGCCGCCTGGTTCGGCGACGACCGGCGCGCCATCGACGCGGCGCGCACGCGCTTCGCCTGCGCCTGGACGCCGGGCGGGGAATTACGCGCCCTCAAGGAGCGGCTGGAGAATTTCAAGGGCGGCGAGCTGGTCATGACGGTTCCGCCGCCGCCCTACCGCTGCCAGCTGGCCGTCTACGAGCGGGCGCTGGTGATCGGCCATCTCTTCAAGGCGCGCGCCGTGCCGGGGAGACTGACTTTGCTCGATCCCAACCCGCCGCCGCAGCGCTTCGCCGAAGTGTTCGAGGAACAGTACAAGGGCCGGATCGCGGTGCTGCCGCATGCGCGCGTGAAATCGGTCGATCCCTTCGCCAGGACCATCGCCACCGAGTTCGACGACCTCCGCTTCGACGACGCCATCCTGATGCCGCCGCAGCAGGCCGGCGATCTCGCCTGGCAGGCCGGGCTGATCGGCCGCGATGCGGAAGGCAAACCCAGCGGCTGGGCGGCGCAGGAGCCGCTGCATCTGCATGCGCTCGGCGACGAGCGTGTATTTCTCGTCGGCGACCTGATCGACCGCGCGTCACCCTTGTTCGGCCACTATCCGAAGAGCGGCCACCTGGCGGCGCAGCTCGGCCGCATCGCCGCGCGGGAGATCGCCGCCCGCGCGCGCGGCGCCGCAGCCGAAACGCAGCTGCCGGAGAGCCGCTGCTTCGTCGCCACCCGCATGGCGCCCCTGGAGTCGATGCGCGTCGACACGCAGTACCGGGTGCGCGGCGACGGATTGATCGTGCAGACGACGAAGCAGCACGCCGATTTCAACCCGCGCGGCGAGGACCTCGAGTGGGCGAAGGGGATGTTCGGGGAATTGTTCGGCTAGTGCCGCGCCCAGACCTTCGTCTTGCCGTCCGGCAGCACCAGCAGGGTGTCGTAGAACTCGCGCCGCGGCGGCGCGTTCTCGCGCTCGACGATAGTGCAGCCGCGCTCGCAGCTGAAGTCGGCGCCGGTCGGCTCGTTGCCCGGCGCCCCCATCGGCAGGCCGGGCACGGCCAGGCCGCGCGCCTTCGGCTTTTCCTTGAGCAATTCCTTGATGTCCTCGGCCGGCACGTGGCCCTCGACGAAATAACCCGCCACTTTCGCGGTCATGCGCGAGGCGGCAGCGGCCGGCACCTTGAAGCGGCGCTTGACCGCGTCGATGTCATCGACTTCCTTTACCGTCACCTTGAAGCCGTTCTGGCGCAGGTGCTCGGCCCAGTCGATGCAGGCCAGGCAGACCTTCGGCGCGAAAACCTCCACCGGCGGCAGGGTTTCCGCCGCGGCGGGCAGGGCCGCCAGCGCGGCGAGCAGGAGCGGCAATCTCATTCCGCCATTCTCTTCGATTCTCATTGTCCGTGCCAGTAGCGGCGGCGCGCCTCGCGCTCGAAAGTCAGTCTGCGCGGGACGGCGAAGTCGACCGTCACGGCGCCGTCGCGGTCGGTGCGGGCAAGCCGCGCCCCCGTCGCCTCGTGGCGCCGCAGCACCTCGGCGTTGGGATGGCGGAAGCGGTTGCGGTAGCCGGCCGGGAAGATCACCGTCCGCGCACCGACCGCCGCAATGAATTCCGGCGAGGAGGAGGTGCGGCTGCCATGGTGCGACGCCAGCAGGACGTCCGAGCGCAGGCGTTCGCCCTGCCGCTCCGTCAGCGCCAGTTCGGAAACGCTTTCGATGTCGCCGGTGAGCAGCGCGCTGCCGTGCGCCGCGCTCAGCTTCAGCACGCAGCTCATGTCGTTCGCCTTGCGCGCCGGCTTGTCGTAGTCCGTCGCCGCCGGGTGCAGCAGCTCGAAGCGCACGCCATCCCACTCCCAGGCCTGGCCATCCACGCAGGAACGGTGGCCCGGCGCTTCGCGGAACGGATGGTCGGCCGGCAGCGAGCTCATGGTCCACGCCACCGGCAGGCCGTCGAGGAGCGACAGCGCGCCGCCGGAATGGTCCTTGTCCTCATGGGTGAGGATCAGGCCGTCGAGGCGGCGCACGCCGGCCGCGCGCAGGTAGGGCAGCAGGATGCGGTTGCCGCTGTTGGCGTCGGGCGAGTACTGCGGGCCGGTATCGTAGATCAGGTCGTGGGCGGCCGTCTGCGCGTGCACGGCGAGGCCCTGGCCGACGTCGAGCACGGTGAGGCGCAGCTCGCCCGGCGCCGGCCGCGCCGGCTCGACCAGCACCAGCGGCAGCAGCAGCATGGCACCGACCCAGCGCGCAGGGAAGCCGCGCGGCAGCAACAGCCAGGCGCAGCCCAGCAGCCCGAGCGCCACCGCCCAGGCCGGCGGCGCGGCCTGCTGCCAGATGGCGAACGGGAGCCCGGCCAGCCAGTCGATGAAGGCCATCAGCCAGGCGAGCAATTGATGCGCCAGCAGCAGGAGCGCATCGAAGGGCAGCGCCGCCGCGACCAGCGCCAGCGGCGTGACGACGAAGCTGACGACGGGGATCGCCACCGCGTTGGCCAGCGGCGAGACCAGCGAGAACTGCTGGAACAGCGCCAGCAAGGCCGGAACCAGCCCGAGGGTCACCGCCCACTGTGCGCGGCCCCACTCGGCCAGCCAGTGCCCCGGCGCGAGGCGTCCCGCGCTGACGTAGAACAGCAGGCCGACGGCGCCGAAGGAGAGCCAGAAGCCGGCCGCCAGCACCGCCCAGGGATCGGCCAGGAGCACCAGCAGCAGGGCCAGCGCCA
>JADLGU010000354.1 GCA_020849155.1 Rhodocyclaceae bacterium
ATCGTCGTCGGCCCCTTCAACCGCGTCGAAGGCGACCTGGAAGTCCCGCTGGAGGTGAAGGCCGGCGTCGTCGCCGAGGCCTGGGCCGGCTCGCCGCTCGACCGCGGCTGCGAGCAGATCCTGCGCGGCAAGCATCCGATGGACGCGCTGATGTTCGCGCCGAGGATCTGCGGCATCTGCTCGGTGTCGCAGTCGGTGGCCGCCGCGTCCGCGCTGGCCGATGCCATGGGCCTGGCGCCGGCGCCCAACGGCCGCATCACGAAGAACCTCGCCCACGCGGTGGAGAACGTCGCCGACCACTTCACCCACTTCTACCTCTTCTTCATGCCGGACTTCGCCCGCGCCGAGTACGCCGGCCGCGCCTGGCATGAGCGGGCGACGGAACGCTTCCGCGCCGTGCGCGGCAGCGCCGCGCCGGAGATGATGCCGGCGCGCACGGCCTTCCTCTCCGCCATGGCCACGCTGGCCGGCAAGTGGCCGCACAGCCTGGCGATCCAGCCCGGCGGCGTGGCGCGGGCGCTGGAAGCCTCGGAGAAGATCCGCCTCTTCGCCCTGCTGCGCGACTTCCGCCGCCATGTCGAGACGGTGCTGTTCGGCGACCAGCTCGAAGCCGTCGCCGCGCTCGACTCGGCGGCGGCGCTCGCGCGCTGGGCGGCGGAAAAGCCGCGCGGCGACTTCGGCGCCTTCCTCGGTATCGCCGACGATCTGGCGCTGGAACGGCTCGGCCGCGGCGTCGATCGCTTCATGAGCTATGGCAACTACCCGCAGGAGAAAAGTCGGTTCCTGCGGGACGGCGTCTGGGACGGGCAGCTGCACGCGCTCGACGCGCAGGCCATCGCCGAGGACATCAGCCACGCCTGGCTGGAGGGCGAGACGCGCCACCCGGCGCAGGGCGTAACAAGGCCGCAGGACGAGAAGGCCGAGGGCTACACCTGGTGCAAGGCGCCGCGCCTGGCCGGCGAAGCGATGGAGACCGGCGCCCTGGCGCGCCAGGTGGTGAACGGCCATCCGCTGGCGCGCGACCTCGTCCAGCGCGGCGGCGGCAACGTCAAGAGCCGCGTCGTCGCGCGCCTGCTGGAGATTGCCGTGCTCCTGCCGGAGATGGAGCAGTGGGTGCAGCAGCTCACGCCGGGCGAGCCGTTCTGCGCGCAGGGCGAGATGCCGCGCGAGGCCGCCGGCGCGGGGATGGTCGAAGCGGCGCGCGGCAGCCTCGGCCACTGGATCTCGGTCGAGGGCGGCCGCATCGCCAACTACCAGATCGTCTCGCCCACCACCTGGAATTTCTCGCCGCGCGACGGCGGCGGCACGCCCGGCCCGCTCGAGCAGGCGCTGGTCGGCACGCCGGCGGGCGAGGGCAATGTCGCCGTGCAGCATGTCGTGCGATCATTCGATCCCTGCATGGTGTGTACGGTGCATTGATAATAAAAACAAAGACATAATATATTGCTTCGGAAAACCGCGACCGAGTTGGTTATAATATGACCAGAGTCTTATGACCAGGAGCAGAATATGGCTGCGCAGGTATCGAAATCTCAGTTCAAGGCCAAGGCACTGGAGTTTTTCCGCCAGATAGAAACCAGCGGCGAGCCGGTAGTGGTCACGGATCACGGACAGCCAAAACTGGAAGTTCGCCCGTACAAGGCGAGTTCGCGCAATCCTCTGGAGATCCTGCGCGGTTCCGTGCTGCGCTATGACAATCCCACCGCGCCCGTCGCCGACGACGACTGGGAAGTGCTGCGGTGATCGTCCTCGATACGCACGCCCTGCTTTGGTGGGCCTCCGGGGAGAGGGAGGCGCTGTCGGCGGCGGCGGCGCACGCCATCGACGCTGAACTGGCGGGCGGACAGATCATGGTCTCCTCCATCTCGGCATGGGAGCTGGCCATGCTGGTCGACAGGGGGCGGGTGGCACTATCCATGGACATCGAAGAGTGGCTGTCGGTCGTGAGTCAGGTCGAGGCGGTGAGCTTCGTTCCGGTGGACAACGAGATCGGCGTCAAGAGCATTGCATTGCCCGGAGCGTTTCACAAGGATCCGGCGGATCGAATCATCGTGGCGACAGCCCGCAAACTCGCGGCCCCCCTCGTCACCGCCGACGAAGAAATCCGCCGATACCCGCACGTGCGGACCCTCTGGTGAGGAAAGCTGGAAACGAGAGGAGTGCAGAGGAGAAGATATGGAACGCTTCACCATGTCCCTCGACGAGAAGCTGGCCAAGGAATTCGACCGGCTGATCCGCGAGCGCGGCTACAGCAACCGCTCCGAGGCGGTGCGCGACATCCTGCGCGAGAAGCTGGAGTCGAGCCGCCTCGAGCGCGAGGAGGCGCCCGACTGCATCGCCGCGCTGTCCTACATCTACAACCACCACGAGCGCGACCTGGCCGAGCGGCTGACGGCGCAGAGCCACGACCACCACGACCTCACCGTTTCGACCCTGCATGCCCACCTCGACCACGACAACTGCATGGAGACGGTGATCCTGCGCGGGCCGACCGCGGCGGTGCGCGAGTTCGCCAACGCCGTGATGGCCGAGCGCGGCGTGCGCCACGGCGCGCTCAACCTGGTGCCGGCCGACGTCAATGCCGGGCGCAAGCACCGACATGGTCAATCTCGCGGCCACCATCACGGGCCGGACCATCCCTACCACGTGCATAGCCGGCCGAAATCCTGATGGCGCGCTCCGACAAAGGCGTGGGCAAGGAGACGCAGGTCTATCTGCCGACCCTGCCGCCGCACGCCCTCGAGCACCCGCCCGAGGGCGTCGGCGAGGACGTCTGGATCGACGTCATCCGCAAGATGGACGAGGTGTACTCCGACCTGCTGCAGTACGAGG
>JADLGU010000355.1 GCA_020849155.1 Rhodocyclaceae bacterium
AGACGCCCTTCGGCTTGCCGGTGGTGCCGGAGGTGTACAGCATCACGGCGACGTCCTCGGACCGGCCAATCGCGATCTCGCCGTCGAGGAAGTCGGGGTGGTTGCGGTTGTGGATGCGGCCCATCTCCTGTACCTCGTCGAGGCCGTGCAGGAAGGGCTGGTTGTAGTGGCGCATGCCGCGCGGGTCGTCGTAGAGGACGTGCTGCAGGGCCGGGCACTGGGCCTTGTTCTCCAGCAGCTTGTCGACCTGCTCCTGGTCCTCGACGATGGCGAACTTGATGCCGGCATCCTGGAGCACGAAGACCATCTCGGCCGCCACGGCGTCCTGGTACATCGGCACCGGCACGCCGCCCAGGCACTGCGCGGCATACATCGCCCAGTACAGGCGCGGACGGTTGTCGCCGATGATGGCCAGGTTGTCGCCGCGCTTGAAGCCCAGTTCGGCCAGGCCGCTGGCCATGGCGCGCACTTCCTCGGCCACCTGCGACCAGGTCCAGGTCTGCCAGATGCCCATGTCCTTCTCGCGGGTGGCGGGATGGCTCGGCCGCACCTGGGCGTGGTGCATCAAGAGGCGAGGAAACGTGCTGAGCGACTGCAGTCGAACGTCGTCCGACATGGACTCCTCCTGTTCCTGACTTGCTGGCGTCCGGGCGAGAGTCGCCTTGCGCCGTCTCTTATTCGTAGCTGCGGCCGATGATTCTCCATCGGACGCCCGGCCGAGTCAAACCGGACCGGTTGGCACGGCTTGCAGGGATCAAACCGTGCAGGTTACTGAAGGGCCCTGCGCAGCGCTGTCATCCGACAGACAATCCGGTAATATGCGCCCATGCCCACGCTCGGCGAAATGCTGAAAGCCAGCCTCTGGTCGCGCTCTCTCAGTCCCGAGCAATTGCGTCGGGTGGAAGGCGAGACCCTCACCCGTCAGGTTCCCGCCGGGGGGTTCGTCTGCCGCAAGGGGGAGCCTGTCGAGCACTGGATCGGCGTTGTCGACGGCCTGGTCAAAATGACCAACCTCTCCGCCGATGGCAAGCCTACCACCTTCACCGGCCTGCCCACCGGCGGATGGTTCGGCGAGGGCTCCCTGCTCAAGAATGAACCGCGCAAATACGATGTTGTTGCGCTGCGCAACAGTCAGGTGGCCTATATGCCCAAGACCACCTTCAGTCGTCTGCTGGACACCAGCATCGAGTTCAACCGCTTCCTGCTGATCCAGCTCAACGAGCGCCTGGGCCAGTTCATCGCCATGGTCGAATACGACCGTCTGCTCGAGCCGGACGCCCGCGTCGCGCGCAGCCTGGCGGCAATGTTCAACCCCCACCTCTACCCGGGCATCGGCCCGCAGCTGCATATCTCGCAGGAGGAAATCGGCTATCTCGCCGGCCTCTCCCGCCAGCGCGCCAACCAGGCCCTGAAGACCCTGGAGAAAGCCGGCCTGCTGCGCGTCGAATACGGCGGCATCACCGTGCTCGACCTTGAGGGGTTGAGGAGCTTCGAAGAATAGTTCCGCTTGCGAACGCGTCCATTCCCCGCCCACTCCGCAGGGAACAGGCGGGTGTATGCTTTACCTGCGGCGCAAAGCAACGTGCCGTTTTTCGCTCCTTCCTTTATGGCTGGGTACGAATGACGATTTCCGCATTTGTCTTGCTCTTCGCCCTGTTGTCGACAGCACTCGCTGGCGCAGTCCTGTATGTCTATCGCTTGCGCGCGAGACTCGACGAGATGCACGGCATGATGGCCGGCATGGGCTTCGGCATGATGGCCGGCCTGGTCACGGCGACACTCTGGACTGCTCCCAGCGGGGACTTCCTTTGGGGCGTCATCCTCGGCAGCGTCGCCGGGCTGCTGATCGGCGTGCCGGTGGGAAAGCTCGGCGGCCACCTGGGTATCCTCGAAGGCATCATGGCGGGCCCCATGGGCGGCATGATGGGGGCCATGCTCGGGCAAATGATCCGTCCCTATGACCTTGAAGTGTTCATGCCGTTCTTCGCTTTTCTCGTGCTGCTGACTCTTGCCGGCATCACCTACGCCGCTCGCTGCGGCGCGCGCGGTCGCGACAGGCCCGATAAACAGCCCGAACCGCTCAGTGCCGTCTTTGTCGGCGGGTGGACATCCGCCGTATTCATTGTCGTCTTCATGAGCGTCCTGCTGCCTTTCCCGCTCGACGGTGCATCCGCCGCAGCACTGCGCGGACTCACGGCGGAGCCGCTTGCCGTGTCGCCCCAAGGATTCCGCTCATTTACTCAAGAGATCACCTCGACGGCCAGGCAGGAAAACGGCGTGCAAACCGCCAGCATCGCCGTCTCGCAGTCGCGCTACACGCCGAACGTCACCACGGTCAAGAAAGGCGTTCCGCTCAGGCTTACCTTCACCGCGGACGAATCCGCGGGTTGCGCGCGGGAAGTCGTCTTTCCGACGCTCAACATCAGCAGGATTCTTCCCGTCGGACAGACGGTGACGCTGGATATTCTCCCCGAGCAAGCGGGGGATTTGCCCTTTCAGTGTTCGATGGACATGTCGCGAGGCAAACTCGTCGTCACCGAATAAGGCGCCTACATGCTGCGCCGGTACTGCCCGCCCACCTCGAACAGCGCCTGGGTGATCTGGCCCAGCGAGCAGACGCGCACGGCGTCCACCAGCACCGCAAAGACGTTGCCGTTCTCGATCACGGTCCGCTTCAGGCGCGCCAGCATCGGGCCGGCCTCGGCGGCATGGCGCTGCTGGAAGTCGGCCAGGCGCGCGAGCTGCGACTGCTTCTCCTCCTCCGTCGAGCGCGCCAGCTCGACCTTCTCGGGCACGCCGTCGCCGTGCGGGTTGCGGAAGGTGTTCACGCCGATGATGGGGTAGGAGCCGTCGTGCTTGCGGTGCTCGTAGGTGAGCGACTCCTCCTGGATCTTGCCGCGCTGGTAGCCGGTCTCCATGGCGCCGAGCACGCCGCCGCGCGAGGCGATCGCCTCGAATTCCTTCAGCACCGCCTCCTCGACCAGGTCGGTCAGCTCGTCGATGACGAAGGCGCCCTGGTTCGGGTTCTCGTTCTTGGCCAGGCCCCACTCGCGGTTGATGACGAGCTGGATGGCCATGGCGCGGCGCACCGATTCCTCGGTCGGCGTGG
>JADLGU010000356.1 GCA_020849155.1 Rhodocyclaceae bacterium
GATCTTCTTCGTCGTCGGCCACGCCGCGCAGAAGACCGGCACCCAGCTGATGGAGGACATCCGCGGCCTGATCAAGGTCAACCCGCTGATCGGCTGGGGCCTGATGCTCGGCACCCTGGCCATCCTCGGCATGCCGCCCTTCGGCGTCTTCGCCAGCGAGTTCATGATCCTCACCCATGCCATGAAGCACCACCCCTGGGCCACCCCGATCCTGCTGCTGGCGCTGGGCGTGGCCTTCGCCGCCATCTTCGGCAAGGTGCAGCCGATGGTCTTCGGCGAGACCCAGGCCAAGCGCCTGCCGCACGCCCCGGCCATCACCCCGGTGTTCGTGCACCTGGCCATCGTGCTGATGCTGGGACTGTGGATCCCGCCCTACCTGACGCGCTGGTTCCATGAAGCGGCGAGGATGCTGGGATGAGCAGAATGACCCGCCCCCCTCGATCCCCCCTCTCGGGGGGAAGACTGCAAGCTCGCTGCGCTCGATGGTTACGGGGCGCTTCGTGGCTGCGTGAGTGCCATTGTTCGCTCCGCGAACGTGCCGTCCGGGCTTGGGATACCCCAGGAGTACTTCTTCAGGGCGGCTTCGCCGGCCCTTCAGGGCGCGGCCCGGCGCCCGGACTGCGCCTTGGGCGTGAATCATGAGATTCTTCGGCGAGCCCATCGAATTCGACAAGCAGGCCGGCATCGGCAGCCCGGCCTGGCGCGGGCGTGCTGCAAGCGGAGCGGAGTTGCAGGCCTTTGCCGTCTCCGCCCATCGCAACGGCGGGCGCCTCGCCGCGCTGTGGGGCGAGGACCGCCGCCGGGTCGGCGAAGGCTTCCGCCTGCATGCCGTGTTCGGCCTCGACATGGGCCACGCCTGGCTCGGCCTCGACCTGCCGGCGGACAACCCCGCCTATCCCGACCTCGCCGGCATCTTCCCGGCGGCCAACCGCATGCAGCGGGCCACGCGCGACCTGGTCGGCATCGCCACCCTGGGGGGCGACCAGCGGCCCTGGCTGCGCCATGGCGCCTGGCCGGCCGATTGGTATCCGCTGCGGCACGATGCGGGCGAGGGCCGCGATTTCACGAATTCACCGAGCGACTACGATTTCGTCCAGGTCGGCGGCGAGGGCGCCCACGAGATTCCCGTCGGGCCGATCCACGCCGGCATCATCGAGCCGGGCCACTTCCGCTTCGCGGTGATCGGCGAGCGGCTGCTGCGCCTGGAGCAGCGCCTCGGCTACCAGCACAAGGGCGTCGAGAAGCTGTTCATCGGCATGAATCTCGCCGAAGGCGCGCGCCTGGCCGGCCGCCTCTCCGGCGACGCCACCTGCGCCTGCGCCTGGGCCTACGCCGCGGCGGTCGAGGCGGCCTGTGGCGTCAGCCCGCCGCCGCGCGCGCTCGGCCTGCGCGCCCTGATGCTGGAGCGCGAGCGCGTCGCCAACCACCTCGGCGACCTCGGCGCGCTCGGCAACGATGCGGCGCTGGCCTTCGGCTTCGCCCAGTTCATGCGCCTCAAGGAAGACTGGCTGCGACTGAACGGGAAGCTCTTCGGCCACCGCTTCATGATGGACCGCATCGTGCCGGGCGGCGTGGCGCTCGACCTCGCGGCGCCGGCGCTGGCCGCCAGCGTCGAGCAGTGCGAGGCCGTCGCGCGCGACGTGAAGGAGCTGAAGAAGATCTACGACGAGCACGCCGGCCTGCAGGACCGCTTCGTCACCACCGGCGCCATCGACGCCGACCTGGCCCGCGAGCTGTCGCTCAGCGGGCCGGCGGCGCGCGCCACCGGACTGATCCTCGACGGCCGCGTCCATCGCCACGGTTATACGCCGCCGCCGCCGTGGGCCATGCTCGGCGTGCGCCCGTCCAACGAGGAGAACGGCGACGTTGCCGCGCGCGCGGCGGTGCGTTTCGCCGAGATCTTCGAATCGCTGCGCCTGCTGCGCGAACTGGCCGTCGGGCTGGCCGACAGCGAACTGCGCGTCGAGGTGCCGCCCGCGGCGGGCGGGCAGGGGCTCGGCGTGGTCGAGGGCTGGCGCGGCGAGGTGCTGGTCGGCGTGGCCTTCGACGGCGAAGGCAGGCTGGCGCGCGTCCATCCGCACGACCCCTCCTGGCAGGCCTGGCCGGCGCTGGAGCACGCGGTGATGAAGGACATCGTCCCCGACTTCCCGCTCATCAACAAGTCGTTCAACCTTTCCTACAGCGGAGCTGACCTGTGATCCCCATGCTCCGCCGCATCCTGCGCACCGGCATCGTCAGCGAGCCGCCGCCCGAGAGCGCCGGCGAGCGGGAGATGGCGCGCCTGGGCAACGAGATCCTGCGCATCCTCGGCCGCGCATTGACCATCCGCCAGGTGGATGCCGGTTCCTGCAACGGCTGCGAGCTGGAGATCCACGCCCTCAACAACCCCTACTACAACCTCGAGGGCTACGGCATCAAGTTCGTCGCCAGCCCGCGCCACGCCGACCTGCTGCTGGTCAGCGGTCCGGTGACCAAGAACATGGAGCACGCGCTGAAAGTGGCCTACGACTGCACGCCCGATCCCAAGCTGGTGGTGGCCGTCGGGGACTGCGGCTGCAACGGCGGCGTCTTCGGCGCGAGCTACGCCAGCTGCGGCGCGGTGGAGAACGTCATCCCGGTCGACGTGCGCGTGCCCGGCTGCCCGCCGACGCCCGCCGCGCTGCTGCAGGGGATACTTGCGGCGGTGCGGCGTTAGACGATCGGCCGTTCCATCAGGCTGCGCCAGGAAAAAGCGCGACTGCCGCCCGTATCGAAGGTCTGATCGCCGCCGTGGATGATCCACGGATCGTGCGTTTCCCTGCCGGCGAAATCCCGCCAGCGGCGGGTACCGTCCAGCCAGTCCGAAGCGAACGTCATGCCGGACTTGATCTCGACAGCCTGCAGTTTTCCGCCCGTCTCGAACAGCAGATCCACCTCGTGCCCGGCCGAATCGCGCCAGAAATACAGGTCGGCGGGCTGTCCGGCGATCCAGCGGTGCTTGAGGAACTCGCCGACCACCAGGGTCTCGAACAGCGCGCCGCGCAGGGCGTGAATGGCGATGTCGCCGACGCCGCGGATGCCGAGCAGCCAGGCGGCCAGGCCGGTGTCGAGGAAATAGAGCTTGGGCGCCTTGACGAGCCGCTTGCCGAAATTGCGGTGATAGGGGCGCAGCAGGAAGACGATGTAGCTGGCTTCCAGCACCGTCAGCCACTCGCGCGCCGTGACATGGCTGATGCCGCAGTCAGCCGCCAGCGAGGAGAGGTTGAGCAGCTGGCCGGTGCGCGCCGCGCACATCGCCACGAAATGGCGGAAGCGCGACAGATCGCGTATCTCCAGGAGCTGCCGGACATCGCGCTCGACGTAGGTGGCGACGTAGCTGGGGAACCACTGCTGCGGCTCGGGCGGCGGCGATTGCAGGACAGGATAGCCGCCGCGCCACAGCGCCGCGTCGACGCCATCCGCCCCGGATTCGGCCAGGGTCAGCGGCGGCAGTTGCACCAGGCCGACGCGTCCGGCCAGCGATTGGGTGATCCGCGACATCAGGCTGAACTGCTGCGAGCCGGTAAGGATGAAATCGCCGCGCCGTCCGCGCGCGTCGGCCAGGCCCTGCAGCCAGGAGAACAGATCCGGCAGGCGCTGCGCCTCGTCGAGGATCGCCCCGTCGGGGAAGCCGGCCAGGAAGCGGCGCGGGTCGCGCGCGGCCAGGGTATGGACGTCGGGGTCTTCCAGGCTGACATAGGGCTTGTCGGGGAACGCCATGCGCGCCAGCGTGGTCTTGCCCGACTGGCGCGGTCCGGTGATGGCGAGCACGGGGAAGCCCCTCGCCAAGTGGGAAAGGGTGCGGCTGGCGAGGCGTTCGATCAGGGGCATGGCTGATTTCGGAGAGGGTCATGCAAATTGTAGTTACTAACTTCAATTTGCACAAGCCGGAGACGGCCAGGCCCAGCGCCGCTCAGCCGGGCAGCGCCGTGCTGCGGGGACTGACTTTTCCCGCACGGCCCGAAGCGGGGGCCGGCGGCGCCCCGCCGGGCCGGGGAGCAGTTGATCCAGCGCAAAAAACGCTTAGAAATTAATCAATCCCCCTTTGTAAAGCCGGCGTCCGCGGGTATCATCGCGCGTCTTGCCGGCGACCCCGCCCCGCATTGCAGCATTGAATTATTTCCGCTAATAGGAGGATCATTGTGACCCCTGACGAGACTCCCCCGGCCATTCCGGCCAAGGAGCAAACATCCGCATGCCCGGTGCAGCCGGCCTCGGCGGACCCCGCCGCCGGCGTGCCGCAGACCACGCGGCGCGACTTCCTCAAGGCCGGCGGCACGCTGAGCCTGTCCTCGCTGATGGGCGCGGGCGCCCTGATGGCCCAGTCCGACGACGCCAAGGCGGCCGTCGAGTGGGCCGAGCACTTCCAGAAGAACTACCGCCTGATGACCGACCAGGAGAAGGCCGAGGCGCGCGCCCGGCTCGAGCGGCGCTATTCGCAGGAATACGGCAAGCAGGTCTCGGTCGACACCACCGGCCCGCAACCCGGCGTGCTGATGGGCTACGCGCTCAACATCCGCAAGTGCATCGGCTGCCGCCGCTGCGTGCATGCCTGCGTCGCCGAGAACAACCAGTCGCGCGGCACCAAGCCGGGCGAAAAGATCGAGTGGATCCAGGTGCTGCGCATGGAGCGCGGCAAGTTCGAGCAGGGCAAGATGGACCACGGCTACCCCGAGGGGCTCGGCATCCAGGTCGGCGGCAACGCCTACA
>JADLGU010000357.1 GCA_020849155.1 Rhodocyclaceae bacterium
CGAAGATGATCTTCGCCGACGGCGGCTGCACCACCGAGTTCCACAAGCTGGCGGGCAATGCGGCGGAAGGCCATTACTGCTCGCTGCCCGGCTACCCGCTCGACAAGATGCCCGGCGGCAAGGCCTTCATGGAGAAATACAAGGCCAAGTTCAACGTCGACATCCAGCTCTACGCGCCCTACGCCTACGACGCCGCCAACGTGATGATCGACGCCATGAAGCGCGCCAATTCGGTGGAGCCGGCCAAATATCTGGCCGAGCTGCCGAAGACCGCCTTCGACGGCGTCACCGCCAAGATCACCTTCGACGAGCGCGGCGACGTCAAGGACGGCGCCATCACGCTGTACCAGGCCAAGGGCGGCAAGTGGGAGACGCTGGAGACCATCGGCGGCGCCGCGCCGGTTCAGGCCCAGCCCGCCGCGATGGGCGGCATGGGCGGCATGTCGGGCATGTCCGGGATGGGCGGCATGAGCGCCGCGCCGGCACCCGCCGCGCCTGCCGCGCCCGCTGCGCCGGCCGAAAAGAAGTAAGCACGACACAGTCGACTTGAAACGGCACCTTCGGGTGCCGTTTCTTCATCGAATGGACACCTTCATCCAGCAGATCATCAACGGCCTGGTGCTGGGCAGCATCTATGCCCTCGTCGCATTGGGCTACACGATGGTCTATGGCATCCTCGGCCTGATCAATTTCGCCCACGGCGAGGTGGTGATGATCGGCGCGCTCACCGCGCTCACCGTCATCAAGCTGCTGGCCAACAGCGGCCTGCCCGGCATCGTCGTCGTGCTGCTCGGCCTCGCGGCGGCGATCCCGGTGTGCATGGCGCTCGGCTTCACCATCGAGCGCGTCGCCTACCGGCCGCTGAGGAATGCCCCGCGCCTCGCCCCGCTCATCACCGCCATCGGCGTCTCCATCGTGCTGCAGCAGCTGGCGATGATCTTCTGGGGCCGCAACTACCACGCCTTCCCGCCGATCCTGCCGACCAGCGGGCGCGACATCGGCGGCGCCCACATCACCGACGTGCAGATCGCCATCGTCGTGCTCGCCGTGGCGATCATGGCCGGACTGATGCTGCTGGTGAACAAGACACGGCTGGGCCGCGCCATGCGCGCCACAGCGGAGAATCCGCAGATCGCCGGGCTGATGGGCGTAAACATCAACGTCATCATCTCGGCCACCTTCCTCATCGGCTCGGCGCTGGCGGCGGTGGCCGGCGTGATGGTCAGCGCCAACTACTCCATCGCCCACTACCACATGGGCTTCATTCTCGGCCTGAAGGCCTTCACCGCGGCAGTGTTGGGCGGCATCGGCAACCTGCCCGGAGCCATGCTCGGCGGCGTGCTGCTGGGCCTCATCGAATCCCTCGGCGCCGGCTATATCGGCGATCTCACCGGCGGCTTCCTCGGCAGCCACTACCAGGATGTCTTCGCCTTCTTCGTGCTGATCCTGGTGCTGGTCTTCCGGCCCTCCGGGCTGATGGGCGAGAAAGTGGCGGAGCGGGCCTAAACCAAAATCCCCGCAGCGGTAAAGCCGCCATCCACCGCGAGAGTCTGACCGGTGATATAGCCGGCTTCCTCGGAGGCTAGAAAGGCAACCGCATGGGCGACCTCCTCGAGGCGGCCATAGCGCCGAACCGGAATCCGCGCGCAATAGGCATCCTGCGTGGCGGCGTCGTGCATGATGTCGGTCATCGGCGTCTTCACCGGACCGGGCGCAACGGCATTCACCGTGATGCCGAAATGGGCCAGTTCCACCGCCAACTGGCGAGTCAGTCCGATCAGGCCGGCCTTGGATGTGCCGTAAGCACAGCGCCTGCTTCCGGCCAGCATGCCGGACACCGAGGCCACCTGGATGATGCGACCCCAGCAGCGCTCGCGCATGGCCTGGGCCGCGAGGCGGCTGGTCAGAAATGCCCCGGTCAGATTCACCGTCAGGGTGCGCTGCCAGCTTTCCAGCGTCAGGTCGAATAGCGGCGCCGTCACACCGACACCGGCGCTGTTCGCCAGGATGTCGAGGCGGCCGTAACGATCGACGGCAAACCCGACGGCGCACGCCACGCTGTCGGCATCGGCGACATCCATGCTGACGCCAGCGGCCTCGCATCCCGCCGTGCGCAGCTCGCCGACCACGCGGGCGATGCGCGCCCGGTCGCGCGCCGCGATGACTACCGGCATGCCGCACCTTCCGAGACGCCGCGCCACGGCCTCGCCGATCCCCGAATTGCCGCCCGTCACGAGTGCCACACGGCAGGTCGCAGGAGGTGCCGTCATTGGATAAGGGGGTGTTGATCTTTAGGGCATGAACGATGCGGCGGCGGGTCATCGCTGTCAAGTGTCGCCATTCGACGACCGAGGTGAGCGAAGTTGCCAGCGTCGCAGTAGAATCCGGCCGTGATCGACTTCCTGGCTCATCGCTTCCCCGCTCTTGGCCGCCGCGGTGCCGCGCTGCTGGGCCTTGCGCTGATCGGTTTGGCGCTGGGCCTGCTGCCCTTCCTCGTCGGCAGGGGCCTCGGCAACTCCTGGGTGCGCGTGCTCGACTTCGCCCTGCTTTACGTCATGCTGGCGCTGGGGCTGAACATCGTCGTCGGCTTCGCCGGCCTGCTCGACCTCGGCTACATCGCCTTCTACGCCGTCGGCGCCTACCTCTACGCGCTGCTGGCGAGCCCACATTTCGGCCTGCACTGGCCGATTTGGGCGATTCTGCCGCTCGGCGCGCTGGTGGCCGGCGTCTTCGGCGTGCTGCTCGGCGCACCGACGCTGCGGCTGCGCGGCGACTACCTCGCCATCGTCACGCTCGGCTTCGGCGAGATCGTCCGCATCTTCATGAACAACCTCAACGCGCCAATCAATATCACCAACGGGCCACAGGGCATCAGCCAGATCGACCCGGTGCGCATCGCCGGCGTGCCGCTGTCCAAAACGCTGGAGCTGTTCGGCGTCGGCCTTCCCTCCGTCTATCTCTACTACTACCTGTTCCTGGCGCTGACCCTGCTCATCGTCTTCA
>JADLGU010000358.1 GCA_020849155.1 Rhodocyclaceae bacterium
CGGCGAGCGCCACCAGGCCGTTTTCCAGCGGATGCGGATGGCGCAGGCGCTCGATGCCCTCATAGACGGAAAAAACGCCGCCCATGAAGAACAGCAGCAGCGCGACGATCATCGACCAGAAGTAGGTGACGCGGTGGTGCCCCAGCGGGTGGTCCTCGCTCTCCGGCCGCTTCGCCTCCTTCATGCCGAGCAGCAGCAGGAGCTGGTTCACGCAGTCGGCCGTCGAATGGATGGCCTCGGCCAGCATCGAGCCGGAGTGGGTCCACCAGGCGGCGCCGAACTTGGAGACGGCGATGCCGAAGTTGGCGCCGAGGGCGTAGAGGATGGCGCGGACCGAACCTTCCTTACCGTGCGACATCGTTGAGTCCCTGCATGGTGCGGCGGGCGAAGCAAAGGTCTTCCCAGGCCTTCGCCTTTTCGGTGAGGCTGCGCAGCAGATAGGCCGGGTGGTAGGTGACGACGAGCGGGATGCCGCGGTAGTCGAACAGCCGGCCGCGCGAGGCGCCCACCTTCACTTCCGTGCCGAGCAGCGTCTCCGCCGCCGGCTTGCCCAGCGCGACGATGAGCTTGGGCCGGATCAACTCGATCTGCCGCTGCAGGTAGGGGAAGCAGGCCGCGGTCTCCTCCGCCTCCGGCGTGCGGTTGCCGGGCGGGCGGCACTTCACCGCGTTGCCGATATAGACCTTGTTGCCGCGCTTGAGATCGATCGCCGCCAGCATGGCGTCGAGCAGCTGGCCGGCCTGGCCGACGAAGGGCTCGCCGCGCTCGTCCTCGTCGGCGCCGGGCCCCTCGCCGACGAACAGCCAGTCGGCCTCGAGCTCGCCGACGCCGAGCACCGCCTGCTTGCGTTTCTCGCACAGCCGGCAGTCGCGGCATTCGGCCACGGACGTCTTCAGTTCATCCCAGCCCATGGCGGCGATGCGCCGCGTCCGTTCCAGCCGAACTTCGCCGGCAGCGCCGGCCTCGACGCTCCCCTCTCCCGCAAGCGGGAGAGGGGCGGGGGGAGAGGGCGAATCGCCTGTGGGACTGTCCCGCAGCCGCCACAGCGGCGCCAGGCCCATCTCGCGCAGGATGCTCTCGCGCCGCGTCACAGGTCCGTCGCCATCACCACGGCGTCCTCGCGCCCGGCGCCGGCCGGATAGTAGCCGCGCCGGCGGCCGATGGTCTCGAAGCCCAACCGGCGGTACAAGGCCTGGCCGGAAACATTCGAGGGGCGAACTTCGAGGAACATCCGTTTCGCGCCATGGCCGCGCGCCATGGCGAACAGGTGCCGCATGATCAGGCTGCCGTAGCCGGCGCGCTGCCGCTCCGGGGCGACGGTGAGATTGAGCAGATGCGCCTCGTCCAGCACCAGCATCATGACGGCGTAGCCGAGCAGCTCGCCGTCGATGCGGCAGGTCCAGGCGCTGTAGCCGGCGGCCAGCGAATCAGAGAAGTTGGCGCGGCTCCAGGGGAAGGGGTAGGCCCGACTCTCGATCGCCAGCACGGCGTCGATTTCTTCCGCCTGCAGCGGCGCCAGTTCGGGAAGGCTTTTCAGCACCGCGCTCATTTGAATGTCGCCTCCGCTGGGCCGCCCCGAGGAGGCGACCAGTCAGCCACATGGAGCGGGCAAGGCCCGCGAACAATCGTCACCCCCTTTCTCGGGAAGGGGGATGGGGGGATGGTCATTTCTGGCCTCCCGCCGCTAGCCTTTCCTGCGTGGTCAGGGCGATCTTGTCGCGCACATACAGCGGCGCGGCCAGGGCCGGGTCGTGCGCCTCGCCGCGCGAAAAGCGCGGCGCCGCCAGGCGGGCAATCGCGCCGGCGCGCGGCCGGGCGGCGGCATCGATCGCGGCGAGGCCCGGCCCGAGGCGCGCCTGCAAGGCCGCGCCGTAGGCGCCGAAGCCGCTGCCCGCCCCGCGCCAGTCCTGTCCCGGCGGCAAGGGTGCGTGGGACGGCGGCACCACCACCGGCGCCAGCACGGTCTCGACCCGCTCGCCGGCGACGCGATAGGCGGCGCAGTAGACCTCGTTCATGCGGGCATCGGCGCAGGCGTAGATGAGTCCATCGCCGGCGCCCAGCGCCAGCGCCTCCAGGCTGCCGATGCCGAGCACGGGCAGGCCGGCGCCGACCGCCAAGCCCTGCGCCACGCTTGCCGCCAGACGCAGTCCGGTGAAGGCGCCCGGGCCGGCGCCGAAGGCGATGCCGTCGAGCGCCTGGAGCGCCAGGCTCTCGCCTTCGAGCAGCGCGCGAACGATCGGCAGGGCGTTCTCGGAATGGGAGGCGCCGCACGGCGCGGAGCGTTCGACGATGCGGCCATCGAGGCTCAGCGCGGCGGAGAACAGGTCGGAGGAGGATTCGATGGCCAGGAGCTTCACGGCCGGGATTCTACCCGATGGCACAGCCCCGGCCGCCGTGCCACGGAGACCGACTTTGCTACTTCACCCGCCTGGCGGCGTACTCGTCTTCTATGTTGTCTCGAAAATAGCTCCACATCGAGCCGGAGGTGCTCAGGCGCCGCCAGGTTTCATTCGGCACGCCGGCGTAATCGACGAGCCGGCGGTCGTCGAACTCGACGCGCAGGACGCGCGAGGCGGCGTCGTAGCCGATGGCGCGCAGCTTGCCGGCGTTGACCTGCTTCATTTCCATGGACCGATTCTACCTGGGCAAGAGCAGGTCGGCGCGGGCCTGCTCGCGCAGCGCCTTGGTCTTGCGGCGCTCCTGCTCGTGGCAGGCGCCGAGGGCCTGCATGTCGGCCGCCGCGCCGATGCAGGCGTGCAGTTCCTCGAGCACCTTGATGCGGGCTTCGACATGGCGGAGCAGCCGCTCCTTCATCTTCTGCCTGGATTTCGCGTCGTCCGCGGGATTCGGCGGGTCGGCCGCCGTCGCCGGAAGGGCCAGCGCGGCCAGCAGCAGTACGATGAAACAACGCATGGGATGTCCTCCTGGTTCAAGCCTTGAGTATCGGCAGCGTCTCGAAGCGTCCATTGAGCACCGGTGCCGGGTCGATGCCCCACCAGCGCGCCAGGGCCGTGGCATACAGGCTGCGGAAGTCTACGGCAAACGGCAGGTTGCCGTTGCCGTCGAGCCGGTCGAGCGCCGGCGGCGCGCCGTAGAGGCCGCCCCGCACCCGCCCGCCGAGGGCGAAATGCACGTTCGCCGTGCCGTGATCGGTGCCGTTCGACTGGTTCTCCTGCGGCCGGCGGCCGAATTCGGCATAGGTCAGGATCAGCGTCCGCTCCCAGCGATCGAGTTCCTGCAGGGCTGACTTGAGCGCCGCCAGGCCCTCGGCCAGCTGGCCGAGCAGGCTGGCATGCGTGCCGGGCTGGTTCTGGTGGGTGTCGAAGCCGCCCAGGCTCAGGCGCAGCACCGCCGTCTCGGCGCCGCCGGCGAGCACCTGGCAGGCGGTCCGGACGGCGTTGCCGAATTCGCCGCGCGGAAATTCCGTGCGCAGGCTGGCCTGGGCGTTGGCCAGGCGCGCACCGGCCAGGGCGATGTCGCTTTCCACCTTGCGGATGTGGGACAGCGCGGCGTTGCCGGCGCGCATCGCCGGCTGGACCAGACGGGCCTGGCGCAGGAACTCCGCCGGATTGTTGAGGGCGATGGCGCGGGCGCCGCCGGCCAGCGGACCGAGCTCGCCGCTGCCCACCAGCACGCCTTCGGCGGCGAAGGCCGCCGGCGGCGGATGGGCGGCGAAGGCGCGCGCCAGCCAGCCGGCCTGCAGGTATTCGGCGCTCTTCGAGGCGGTGTCCCAGATCTCGATCGAGCGGAAGTGCGACAGGTTGGGACTCGGATAGCCCAGGCCCTGGATCGCCGCCAGTTCGCCGGCCTGCCAGAGCGGCAGCAGCGGCCGCAAGGCCGGATGCAGGCCGTTGCGTTCGTCGAGCTGGATCGCTTCTTCGCGCCGCAGCGCCAGGCGCGGCCGCAGGCGATGGTAGGCCGGGTCGGCGAAGGGCACCAAGGTGTTCAGCCCGTCGTTGCCGCCCTTCAGCTCGACCAGGATCAGCAGCCGTTCGTAGGCGGCGCCGGCCCAGGCGCGGGCCGGCAGAAAAGCCGGTCCCGCCGATACGGCGATCCAGCGCAGGAAGTCGCGTCTGTCCATGTCCCGCCCCTATTTCAGCTGGTACATCGGGTCCAGGACCAGCAGCCGGATCCGCTCGATGCCCTCGCCCGCCGCCGGCGCCGCCGCGGCCGGTTCGCCCGGCAGCAGGATCTCCTGCGGCGCCAGCCGCAGGCGTTCGACCAGCGCCAGCCAGCCGGCGCTGTCGAAACGCACCGCCTCCATGGCCCGCCGCAGGCGCTCGCGCCCCTCCTCGCCCAGGCGGCCGCCGCCGCGCAACGCCACGCGCTCCGCCCGCGCCGGCGCGCCGCCCAAGTCTCGGCCGCGTTCGCGCAATTCCTGGCCGCGGAACAGCCGTTCGAGGAACTGCTTGCGCGCCAGCAGGGTGCTGCTGTTGATCCAGGCCTCGCCGCCCGGCCAGCCCTTGACGTTGGGCGGCCCGAACAGGTCCTGGCCGAGCTGGCGCAGGACGAAGACGAAGGGCAGCAGCTCGCCGGTCTCGAACGCCAGGCTGCGCAGGGTGCCCGCCACCAGGTCGACCGGCGACTTGATCAGCGCCGCCCGGTTCTCCGCCGCCCAGAAGGCCTCGCAGAGGAACAGCGCGCGCAGCGCAGCGCGGATCTCGTAGCCGCTGTCGCGGAAGCGGGCGGCGATGCGCCGCACTTCCTGCGGCTCGGGATCGGCGGAGACGAATTCCCGCCACAGCTTGGCGACGATGAACTCCGCCGTGGCGGGCTGCTCGAGCAGGATGTCGAGCACGTCATCGCCGTCGAAACGCCCCGTGCGGCCAAGCACGGTCTTCTCGCCGCGATCGTGGATGAAGGGCCGCCACTTGAACTCGCCCGTCTCCGGCTCGATGCTCCAGCCGGTGAAGGCACGCGCCGCCTCCTTCACGTCGCGCTCGCCGTAATGGCCCTCGCCCAGGGTGAACAGCTCCATCACCTCGCGGGCGAAATTCTCGTTCGGCTGCTCCTTGCGGTTGGTGGCCGAGTCGAGGTACACGATCATCGCCGGATCCTTGGCGGCGGCGTGCAGCAGCGCACCGAAGTTGCCTAGCGCGTGGCGCCGCAACAGCCGGTTCTGCCGCGCCATGAGGCGGGCCGACTTGACCTTCTGTTGGCTGGAGACGAAATGGTTGTGCCAGAAGAGCGTCATGCGTTCGCTGAGCGGCGAAGACGTGCGCAGCATCTCCTCGAGCCACCAGCCGCGCAGCGCGACGCCGATCTCGAACTGGGTGCGCAGCAGTGCCTGCTTCTCCTCGTCGGACAGGCCGCGGAGGCGGGAAGGACGAATGTAATCCTCGACGCCCGCCGGCAAGGGGGTGCGAGCTTCGGTCACCGCGCCGGCGAGAAGACGCTCGACGGCCTCGGCGCGCGCCAGGCGGGCGAAGTCGGCGATTTCCTGCGCTGTCGCGCCAAAACCGGCGCGGTTCAGCAGGTGGCGGGCATCGGCCGCGCCAAGCGCGGCGGCCTGGGCCAGCGGCGCGAACAGGATGAGCAGAAACGCAAGCAGACGGCGCATGGGCGTCTCCCTTTCTGCAAAGGTCGGAAAGTTCAGAAGCGGCGCTGGCGCGGGCGATAGACGTCGCGGCCGTGCTCGCGGATGTCGCGGCGCAGCTGCTGACGCTCTTCCGGCGTGAGCCGGCCCGGGCGGCCTTCCCGCTCCTGGCGCTCCTGCTGGCGGCGCTGCCATTCCTCGCGCCGCAGCTCGCGCTGCTGCTGATTGCGCTCGAAGCGGCGGGATCCGTCGCCGGGCTGGGCCTGCGCCGGAAAGCTGAAGGCCAGGGCAAGCAGGACACCCGCAAGGGCGGCAAAGCGTTTCATGATTCCCATTCCTGCCTTTTCGGGTGTCCTGCCGAGCGGCGCTCAGTAGCGGCGCTCGGCGTCGTGCCTTTCCTGGTAGATGTGCTGGCTGGCCGCGTTCAGGTCCTGCTGCAGGTCCTGGCGCTCGGCGCGGGTCAGCACCCCGTCCGCCTTGTAGGCGCGTTCCTCGGTACGGATGGCCTTCTGCTCGTCGCGCAGATCATGGCGCTCGCTGCGAGTCAGGCTGCCATCGCGCCAGCCGTCCTGCAGACGCTCGCGCTGGTTGTGCTGGCGGGCATTCACGCCGGGGTCGCGATTGGCGCTATTGTGCCACCCTTGGCGCTGGCCATCGTGCTTTTCCTGCCGGATGTGGCGGCTGGCGCGATTCTGGTCGCGATGCAGGTCGGCCCGCTCGGCGCGGGTCAGTACGCCATCGGACTTGTAGCGGCGCTCTTCCCGGTTGATATGGCGCTGCTCGCGCTCCAGGCGACGGGTTTCGCCGCGGGTCAACTGGCCCGAGCGCACGCCTTGGCCGATGCGCTGCTGCTGGTGGTGCTGGCGGGCATTCACGCCCGGGTCGTGGGGTCGAGCCTGGGCCGGCGCCGCCAGCCAGAAGGTGGCCATGCCGGCCACCAGCATGCTGCAGAACAGGGGTTTCATTTCACTCTCCTTTGACGATGTTTCGGGTTTATCGACGCCTGTTGGCAGGCGTTGAGGGCATCGTAGGCAAGTTTTGTAAGCAGACTGTGTGCGACGCCGGGCAGTTTGTAAGACTTTGTTACCGCTGCCGGCTGCGGGCTGGCCTGTGACGGCGGCTCCCGGTAGGATTCGTCCCATGGCCGATGGCAAAACCAAGATTCTCGTCGTCGACGACGACCAGCGCCTGCGCGACCTGCTCACCCGCTACCTGGGCGAGCAGGGCTTTGCGGTCAAGCCTGCCGACGGCGCGGCGGCGATGGACAAGGCCCTGGCACGGGAACGCTACGACCTGCTGGTGCTCGATCTGATGATGCCCGGCGAGGACGGCCTGTCGGTCTGCCGCCGGCTGCGCGCCGCCAAGGAGGACCTGCCGATCATCATGCTCACCGCCAAGGGCGACGACGTCGATCGCATCGTCGGCCTGGAGATGGGCGCCGACGACTATCTGCCGAAACCCTTCAATCCCCGCGAACTGGTGGCGCGCATCCATGCCGTGCTGCGCCGCCGGACCGCCCCGCCGCCGGCCGGGGCGCCGGCGGCCGACGCGGGCGAAGTCCGCTTCGGCGGCATCAGCGTCAATCTCGGCACCCGCCAGCTGACCCGCGACGGCAGGCAGCTCTCCCTGACCACCGGCGAGTTCGCCGTGCTGAAAGTGCTGCTGCAGCACCCGCGCCAGCCGCTCTCGCGCGACAAGCTCATGGAACTGGCGCGCGGCCGCGAATACGAGGTCTTCGACCGGGCCATCGACGTC
>JADLGU010000359.1 GCA_020849155.1 Rhodocyclaceae bacterium
AACTATCGCTTCAACCGACGATTCGATCTGGCGAGCATGCTCGCACGGCTGGCCACCGCCGCCGTGCAAACACCGCCTATGCCCTACCGGCTCGTAAAGTTGGCTGAGGCTCATTGGTAATCAGGTTGGGTTTAATCAGCCCTGCCGACACAGGGCGGCGGCGCTGCGGTAAGCCTGATTGGATTCCTCGCTGCGTCCCAGCTGGGCGAACAGGGTGGCCAGCTCGACATGGGCTTCCTGGCTCGGCTGCACCGCCAACGAGGCCTCGAAGTAACTCTGCGCCTTGCCCCACAGCTGCTGCTCGCGGCAAAGGCGGCCAAGGGCCAACAACAGGCGCGCATCCTGCGGTTGCCGCTCCAGCCACTTCTCGGCGCGGGCGATGCGCGCCAGAATGTCACCGCCGCGGCATTCGGCATACAGGCCGGCAAGCTCGGAATCCCATTCGGCTTCGACACGCTGCTCGATGATGCGCTGGGCCGTGGCCCCGTCGCCGGCGCCGATCAGCGCCCGCGCCGCCTCGGCCGCCAGCCGCGCGGCGCGCCGCTCCTCGGCCGGCACCTCGTCCCAGTAGGCGGCCAGGGCGCGGGCATCGCCCTCGCGGCCGCGCAGGTTCTCCAGATGGGCGCGCTGCTTCAGCGGAGCGGCCCCCTCCTGCGTCAGGGCCCGATGCTTCTCCAGCTGGCGCGCCACCTTCAGCACCTCGTCCCAGCGGCCCAGGCCGCGGTGCACCCTGAGCGCCAGGCGCAACGCCGCGATGTGCCGCCCGCCGCTCGCCTGCAGCGCCTCGAGCGCCGCCAGGGCGGCATCGAAGCGGCGCGCATCGACGTGCAGCTCGGCCTCGGTCATCAGTCGCGCGGCATGGGCTTCGGCGTCGTGCTCGGCAGCGCGCTGGAGCCACTCCGCCTCGCGCCGCGCGTCGCGCAGGAAATGCGCGGCGCGGGCGGCGACCAGCGCCGAGAGCGCCGGCGCCTCGCCGGCGCCGTGCGACAGCGCGGCGTTCTTCAGGGCGTGGCCGTAGCGCCCCTCGAAGAGCTGCTGCACCGCCTCGCGCAAGGCGCGGCCGGCCTTCTCGCGGCGCTTGCGCTCGCGGAACTCGCGCACCGCCCGTGGCAGACGCAAGGTGTGGGAGACCAGGCGCAGCAAGAGGTGGCCGAGCAGAAAGCCGCCGACGATCAGCACCACGAACAGGTTCAGCGACAGCTCGAGCCGCCAGGGCGGCAGCGCCACCAGCACGTAGCCCTCGTTGTAGCCGAGCGCCAGCGACACGCCGACGGCCAGGGCGAACAGCGCCAGCAGCCAGAGCAGGATGCGCATTAGTTGGTTCCGGAGGCCGCGCCCCGCGCGGCCGAACTGCCGTCACCCCCGCCCCGAGGGCGGGGGATGGGGGGTGGGGTGTCTCTTTCCTTCGCCACCTTGTAATTGCGCAGCGTCGTCAGGCTTTCCTGCAGCGTCGGCAGCTCGCGGCCGACATCGGCGGCGGCCAACTGCCTGAGCGTCGCCAGGGCCGACTGCACCGGCTTGGCACGAGGGTCGAAATAGCGCTCGATCCAGGCCTGCGCCAGGCGGATGTCCTGCTGGAACGACTTGCCGTCGCGCTGCAGCAGCGCCAGGCGGGCGTTCACCAGCCGCAGCTTGAGGTTCTCGCGCAGGAAGAAGGCGTGGCTGGGCGAGAGCAGGGCCGGGTCGGGCCGGTCGAGCCGCTCGATGCGCACCAGGCTCCGCAGCTCCTGCCACAGCTCGCCCAGCAGTTTCTCCCAGTAGCCGGGCGGCGCGGCCGGCTTGAAGGAATCCTGCGCCGGCTCGGCGCGCAGCTTGGCCTCGAAGGCCAGCGGCAGGGTATCCACGGCGCCGACCACGCTCTCGATGCGCAGGGCGATGCCGGGCACGTCGGCCAGCGGCTGGGCCTTGAGCCGCTCGATGTCGCGGGCGATCACCTTGCGCAGCGGCAGCAACTGGGCCCGGCCGGCGGCGGCGAGGCGCGCATCGGCGCCCTGCAGGGCGAGCAGCGCCGCCTCGACGTTGCCGGCCAGCTGCAGCTGCTGGGCGGCGGCGTTGAGCGCCGCTTCGGTCTCGGCCAGCAGGCGCTCGTCGCGGTTGCGCGTCAGTTCCTGCACCATGGCGTCGAGCGCCGCCTGCTGGCTCTGCGACTCGGCCAGTTTCGCTTCCAGCGCGCCGGTCTTGGCCTGCAGGGCCGCCAGCGCCTCCTGGTTCTGCCGGGCCAGCGCCCGCGCCTCGCCGGCCGCCGCGTCGCCGCCGGCCAGGCGGCGGGCCACTTCCTGCTGCAGCTCGGCCATGCGGGCGCGCGAATCGATCCACTGCCAGCCCAGCAGGGCCAGTGCCGCCAGCGCCAGCCACAGGGCGGGCCGGCGCAGGGCCGCCAGCGCCTGCTGCTGCCGGCCCGGCCTTGCCGCCGATGTCAGTGCGTCCTGTTCCATGATCCCGTCCGTTTCACCGCCCCGAGAAATGCGCTTCCAGTCCCTGCAGCAAGCCGGCGTCGCCCGGCCCAGTCACGACGACCCGGGCGAAGCCCAGGGTCCGCGCCGCCTCGCCGATGCGCTGGTGGGCGACGAACAGCGGAACGCGCTTGAGCGCCGCCGCGTCCGCCGCGCCGACCATCGCCACCAGGTTGTCCAGCCCCTCGCTGCTGGTCACCGTCAGGGCGTCGATCGCGTCCTGCGCCAGCGCCGCGCGCAGGGGCCCGGCGTCGATCTGCGGCCGGCCGCGCCGGTAGCAGGGAATGCGTTCCACCCGCGCGCCGCGCGCTTCCAGCGTCTCGCCGAGCAGCTCGCGCCCGGCATCGCCGCGGAAGATCGCCACCCGTCGGCCGCGCAGGGCCTCGGCCTGGAACTCGGGCCGCTGCAGCAGCGCCTCGCTGTCGAAGCGCCCGCCTTCCGGGCTGATGATATGCGCCACGCCGAAACGGGCGATGGCGCGCGCGCTCGTCTCGCCCATCGCCGCGGCGGCGACCCGCTCCGGCCAGGCACGCCGCGCCGTGATGACGGAGAGCGCCTTCTGCGCCGCGTTCGGGCTGACGAAGATGGCCAGGTCGAAGCTGTCGATGCGCGCCGCCGCGTCCTGCAGGGGACGCGGGTCGTCGGCATCGAAGATCGCCAGCACCGGGAAGCGCAGGGCGCTGCCGCCGCGCGCCTCGATCTCCCGCGCCAGTTTCTCGGCCTGCTCCGCCGGCCGCGTCACAACGATCTGCCTGCCTCGCAGGGCGCTCATCCGCCCAAAGCAGCCAGGATCTCTTCGGCGCCGCGCGCCCGCAATTCGTCGGCCAGCGCCTGGCCGAGCGCTTCGGCATCCTTCGGCTCACCGCGCAGCTCCGCGCCGGCCATGCGGCTGCCGTCGGGCGCGGCGACGAAGCCGCGCAGTCGCAGCCGGCCGTTGTCGATTTCGGCGAAGGCGCCGAGCGGCACCTCGCAGCTGCCCGCCAGGGCGCGCGAGACGGCGCGCTCGGCGCGCACGCAGGCGGCGGTGTCGGCGTCGGCCAGCGGCGCCATCCAGGCCGCCACTTCGGGCCGCTCGGCCAGCGCCTCGATGCCCAGCGCGCCCTGCCCGGCCGCCGGCAGCGACAGCTCCGAGGGCAGCACGGCGCGGATGCGCGCGGCGAGGCCGAGGCGGGTGAGGCCGGCGGCGGCGAGGATGATGGCGTCGTACTGCCCCTCGTCGAGCTTGCGCAGGCGGGTGTCGAGGTTGCCGCGCAGGCTGCTCACCGCCAGATAGGGAAAGCGGGCGTGCAGTTGCGCCTCGCGGCGCAGGCTGGAGGTGCCGACCACCCCGCCGGGCGGGATGTCCTCCAGGCCGGCGTACTTGTTCGAGACGAAGGCATCGAGCGGATTCTCCCGCGCCGAGATCGCCACCAGGGCGAAATCCGGCTCCATCGTCATCGGCACATCCTTCATGGAATGGACCGCGATGTCGGCCCGTCTGTCCAGCAGCGCCGTCTCCAGTTCCTTGACGAAGAGGCCCTTGCCGCCGACCTTGGCCAGTGGCCGGTCGAGGATCTGGTCGCCGCGGGTGGTCATGCCGAGCAGCTCGACCGCGCAGCGCGGATACAATGCGCGCAGGCGGTCGCGCACATGCTCGGCCTGCCAGAGGGCGAGGCGCGATTCGCGCGTGGCGATGACGATGCGCTCGGGGTGGCTGTGATCCAATTGGGGACTCTCGGAACGAATATGCTGCGCGGCTTGCGACGGGTGGGGCTGATTCTAGCATGGCTGCCCGCGGCCCTCGCCGCGGCGGCGGACGGGATCGCCCCGGCGCGCGACCTGGCAGCCGACGGCCGCGCCATGCGGGCCCGGGGACCGGTGATGCTGGTGCTGTTCAGCCAGGCCGACTGCCCCTGGTGCGAACGCGCCCGGCGCGAGGTGCTGCTGCCCCTGCAGCGCGAGCCGGCTTCGGCGCGGCGCCTGCTGCTGCGCGAGGTGGCGCTCGACGCCGACGCGCCGCTGACCGGCTTCGACGGCCAGCGCAGCAGCCAGCGCCTGTTCGCCGAGGCGGCGGGCGCCCGCTTCGCGCCGACGCTGATGGTCTTCGGTCCCGACGGCCGGCGCCTGGCCGAGCCCATCGTCGGCTTCCTGACCGCCGATTTCTACGCCGAGTACGTCAACCGCGCCGTCGAGGCGGGCCTGGCACGCCTGAGATCGCCGTCTTCCGCAGACTGACTTTTCCGGATGACTGCTCGCGGTTATTGCCTCCTACCGCTCGCGTACCCTGCCGCCTGCGTTGCCACTGCTATCACTTTTTGCTAGCATAGTGGCGTGAATGCCAAACACCGCAAGACGCTCGCCGCGATCTTTGCGCGCCCGACGTCGGCGTCCATCTCGTTCGCCGACATCGAGTCGCTCATCAAGACTCTCGGCGGTTCCATCTCGGAGCGCGAAGGATCGCGCGTCAAGATCGAACTCAACGGCGAGCAGTGGCGGTGCCACAGGCCCCATCCGGGAAAGGAAGCGAAGCGTTATCAGGTCGAAGAGGCGCGCGAACTGCTGATGCGCGCAGGAGTCATGCCATGAACACGATGTCGTACAAGGGTTACACCGCTCGCGTCGAATTCGACGAGCGAGACTATATTTTCGTCGGCCGCATCCTCGGCATCCGCGGCATCATCAGCTTCCACGGCGAAACGGTGGCGGAGTTGCAGACCGAGTTCGAGCACGCCGTCAAGGACTACCTGGCCGACTGCAGGAAAGCCGGCGTGCATCCCGAGAAGCCCGCTTCCGGCAAGTTGCTGCTGCGCGTGCCTCCCGAAATTCACGGCCGCGCGCTGGTAGCGGCGCAGGCCGCAGGCAAGAGCCTCAATCAATGGGCCACCGAGGTCTTGCAGCATGCCGTTCAGCAAGACGGCTGACTTGCGGGATCCGATAGGCGCCGGTCGCCGTCTTCCGCAGACTGACTTTTACTTCGCTTCGCCGAGGCGGAAGAAGTCGCGCATCTTGCCCAGCAGGCTGGCGTGGCGGCGCTGGCGCTCGCGGGCGTGGGCCTCGGCGCCGAGCGATTGCTGGGCGGTCTCGAGCTGCATGGTGCGCTCGGTGAGGATCGCCGCCATCTCCTCGGCGATGGCCGGGCGCGAATGGAGGATCGCCTCGAAGCCGGCCTTGTCGAGGCGGTAGCATTCGGCATCGCGCTTGGCCGTGACGGTGGCGCGGCGCGGCTCGCCGGTGAGCATGCCCATCTCGCCGAAGACGCTGCCGGCGGGCAGGCTGGTCAGCAGGCGGCGTTCGCCCTCCTGCTCCAGCCACACCTCGACCTCGCCCTCGACCAGGATGTAGAGCCAGTGCGCCACCATGCCCTGCCGGGTGATGACGTCGCCGCGGGCGAACGGGGCATAGACCAGGCGGTCGGCCAGCGCCTTGAGCTCCTCTTCGCTGAAGGAGGAGAAGATGCCGACGCCGCGCAGCGCCTTGAGCCGGCGGGCAAGCTCGCGCGCATGCACCGCCTCGCGGTGCGCCTCGTTCTCCTTGATCATGTGCACCGAATACTCGGGCTCGGCCAGCCGCAGCCCGGCGCGCTGCAGGGCCGCCAGCACGTGGCTGCGCACCGCCGAGTCGGTCGGGTCGTCGGCGCGCGGGTCGGTCAGCCAGTAGCGCAGGGCGTAGCGGCCGTAGCTCGGGCCGAACTCCATCAGCACGCAATTGGGCGGCGGGGTGCGCGCCACCTCGGCGATGTCGGCGCCGGCCAGGGCCTGCTCCACCGCCTGGATCACGCGCGCCGGCGGGGCGCTGTAATCGACGTTGAACCAGATCCAGCGCCGCCACGGCCGGGTCGCCTGCTCGGGGCTCCAGACCACGGTGAAGCGGCCCTTCATGAGCAGGCTGTTGGGCATCACGATGGTCTCGCCGTTCTTGGTCTCGATGGCGGTGTAGCGCCAGCGGATGTCGGCCACCCG
>JADLGU010000360.1 GCA_020849155.1 Rhodocyclaceae bacterium
ATGCCGAAACGATTTGTCAATCATTTTTCAGAGGGGAATGGAAAATTTTTCGCTCTGGTGTTGCGTCCGTCCCGCGATGCGCCGGCGCAATTTCCCTCTGGCACCGGCCCCCTCGCGGCGCGTCCGGCATGACCGCGGCCGGCGAGTGCGGGCATAATGCGCCGTCGGATATGGGGCGCTTCGCAGAGAGAAAACCATGATCGAACTGGCCACCCTGATCAACCGCCAGGCCTTCTACCGCCCGGAGCGCCTGGCCGTCGTCTTCGAGGACGAGCGGCTCACCTGGCGCGACTTCGCGGCGCGGGTGGCGCGCTGCGCCAACCTGCTGCGCGGGCTCGGCATCGGGCCGGGCGACAAGGTCGTCACGGTGCTGCCGAACTGCCGCGAGCTGCTGGAGCTGTACTGGGCGGTGCCGTCCATCGGCGCCGTGCTGGTGCCGCTCTCCCCCCTGCTGCTGCCGGCCGGCCTGGCCAGCCTGGTGAAGGATGCCGACGCACGCTGCCTGGTCAGCAGCCCGGCGCTCGAGCCGGTGCTCGAGGGGATCGGCGACGACCTGGCGCCGCTGCTGCCGGGGCGGGTGCTGCTCACCGGGAAAAGTCGGTCTCCGCAATACGCTGACTACGCGGCGCTGGCCGCCGCCGCTGCCGACCGCTTCACCCCGGCCGAGGTGCGCCCCGACGACCTCTTCAACATCATGTACACCTCGGGCACCACCGGCCTGCCCAAGGGCATCATGCACACCCATTTGATCCGCGCCATGTACTGCCTGATGCTGGGCGCGGCCTGGCGCATGACCCCGGAGTCGGTGGTGCTGCACGCCGGCGCCATCGTCTTCAACGGCGCCTTCGTCACCCTGATGCCGAGCTTCTACCTGGGCGGGACCTACATCCTGCAGCGCGGCTTCGAGCCGGGGCGCATGATCGAGACCATCGCCCGCGAGCGGGTCAGCCATGTCATGGTGGTGCCCTCGCAGGTGGTGGCGCTGCTCGACGACCCGGCCTACGCGCCGGAAAAGCTGGCCTCGCTGCAGTGCCTGGTGTCGCTCGGCGCGCCGCTGATGCAGGAGCACAAGGACCGCCTCAACCGCGACCTGCCCGGGCGCTTCCACGAGCTCTACGGCCTGACCGAGGGCTTCGTCACCATCCTCGACCGCAACGACGCCGTGCGCAAGGCCGGCTCGGTCGGCCTGCCGATGCCATTCAACCACCTCCGCATCCTGCGCGAGGACGGCAGCGACGCGGAGGTCGGCGAGGTCGGCGAGATCGTCGGCCGCGGCCCGATGCTGATGACCGGCTACTACAAGCGCCCCGACCTCACCGCCCAGGCGGTGCGGGCGGGCTGGCTCCACAGCGGCGACATGGGCTACGTCGACGCCGAGGGCTTCCTCTACCTGGTCGACCGCAAGAAGGACATGATCGATTCGGGCGGGGTCAAGGTCTATCCGCGCGACATCGAGGAGATCGCCGCCCGCCACCCGGCGGTGCGCGAGGCGGCGGTGTTCGGCGTGCCGGACGAGAAATGGGGCGAGACGCCGCTCGCCGCCGTGCTGCTGCGCGAGGCCGGCGCCGTCACCGCGGAAGCCCTGCGCGACTGGATCAACGAACGCGTCGGGGCGCGCTACCAGCGCGTCTCGGCGGTGACGATCCTCGACGATTTCCCGCGCAGCGCCGCCGGCAAGACGCTCAAGCGCGAGCTGCGCGAACCCTACTGGGCCGGGCGGGACCGGAAGATTTGAGCATCGATCGCCGCGGCTTCCTGCTCGCCTCCTCGCTCGCCCTGGCGGCGCCGCGCCTGTGGGCGCGCCCCGTCTTTTCCGCCTACCCCTTCGCGCTCGGCGTCGCCTCGGGCGCGCCGCTGCCGGACGGCGTGGTGCTGTGGACCCGGCTGGCGCCCGCGCCGCTGGAGGGCGGCGGCCTGCCGCCGGCCGACATCGCGGTGCGCTGGGAGGTGGCCCGCGACGAGGGCTTCCGCGACATCGTGCGCAGCGGCCGGGCGCTGGCGGAAGCCCAGGCCGCGCACAGCGTGCATGTCGAGGTCGACGGCCTGGCGCCGGCGCGCTGGTACTGGTACCGCTTTATGGCGGGCACGGCGGTCAGCCCGATCGGCCGCACCCGCACCGCACCGGCGGCAGGCAGCCCGGTCGACCGCCTGCGCCTGGCCTTCGCCTCCTGCCAGCAGTACGAGCAGGGCTTCTACGCCGCCCACCGCCACATGGCGGCCGAGGACCTCGACCTGGTGGTCTTCCTCGGCGACTACATCTACGAATCCTCCTGGGGCAGCCGCCACGTGCGCAAGCACGAGGGGCCTGAGCCCACCACCCTGGAGCAGTACCGCAACCGCCATGCCTGCTACAAGTCCGACCCCGACCTGCAGCGCTGCCACGCCGCCTTTCCCTGGCTGGTGACCTGGGACGACCACGAGGTGGACAACGACTACGCCAACCACCGCGCGGAGGACCTCGATCCGAACTTCCTCGCCCGCCGCGCCGCCGCCTACCGCGCCTACTGGGAGCACATGCCGCTGCGCGCCGGCGCCCGGCCGGACGGGCCGCACATGCGGCTTTACGGACGCCACGATTTCGGCGCACTCGCCCGCTTCCACGTCCTCGACGGCCGCCAGTACCGCGATCACCAGGCCTGTCCGCGCCAGGGCCGCGGCGGCAGCAACGTCATCGACGACGCCTCCTGCCCCGACCGCCTGGCGCCGGGGCGCTCCCTGCTCGGTGCGGCGCAGGAGCGCTGGCTGAACGACGGCCTGGCCGCTTCCCGCGCTCGCTGGAACATCGTCGCCCAGCAGCTGCTGATGACCCAGCTGGAGCGCAAGCCGGGTCCCGAGCGCCGCTTCTGGAGCGACGGCTGGGATGGCTACCCGGCGGCGCGGGCCCGGCTGCTGGGGGCGATCGCCGAACGCCGGCCGGCCAACCCGCTGGTGATCGGCGGCGACGTGCATTTCAACTGCGTGGCCGACCTGAAACCCGACTTCGACGACCCGCAGTCGCCGGTGGTCGCCACCGAGTTCTGCGGCACCTCGATCAGCTCGCAGTCGCAGCCGCAGGCCCGGCTCGATGCCCTGCGCGCGGAGAACCCCCACATCCGCCTGATCGACGGCGAACGGCGCGGCTACGTGACCCTGGAACTCGCGGAGAGACACTGCCTGGCGCGGCTGCGGGTGATCGACAACGAGAAAAAGGCGGACACGTCGATCGCCACCCTGGCTGCATTCGTCGTGGAAGACGGCCGGGCGGGCGCCGAGAAGGCCTGAGCCACCCCAGCCGTCAATCCGGAGCGAAACGAACGACCGTCACCCCCTGCCAGGGGAAGGGGGAGGCTAAAGGTAGCGTTCGCCGATGAACCAGGCCACGGCCGCCATGAAGGCCGAGCAGGGGATGGTGAGGATCCAGGCCCAGACGATGTTGCCGGCCAGGCCCCAGCGCACGGCGGAGAGTTTGTGCGCCGAGCCGACGCCGACGATGGCGCCGGTGATGGTGTGGGTGGTGGACACCGGGATGCCGGCCAGCGAGGCGATGGTCAGGGTGATCGCCCCGCCGGTCTCGGCGCAGAAGCCGCCGACCGGCTTCAGCTTGGTCAGGCGCTGGCCCATGGTCTTGACGATGCGCCAGCCGCCGAACAGGGTGCCCAGGCCCATCGCCGCATAGCACGACAGGATCACCCAGTCGGGCGGGCGCGGCGCATCTACCGACAGATAGCCGCCGGAGATCATCAGCAGCCAGATGATGCCCATGGTCTTCTGCGCGTCGTTGGCGCCGTGGCCGAGGCTGTAATAGCCCGCCGAAAAAAGCTGCAGGCGCCGGAACCAGCGGTCGACCTTGGAGGGCGGGGTGCGGAAGAACAGCCACGACACCAGCAGCATCAGCAGCCCCCCCAGGATGAAACCCAGGGTCGGCGAGACAACGATGAAGATCAGCGTCTTGCTGATGCCCGAAGTCATCAGCCCGGCGGTGCCGACCTTGGCCACCACGGCGCCGATCAGGCCGCCGATCAGGGCGTGCGAGGAGCTGGAAGGCAGGCCGTAGTACCAGGTGATGATGTTCCAAATCAGGGCGCCCATCAGGGCGCCGAAGATCACGTAATGATCGACGATGGCCGGATCGACGATGCCTTTGCCGACGGTGGCCGCCACCTTGAGCTGGAAGACGAACAGCGCGACGAAATTGAAAAAGGCGGCGAAGGCCACGGCGTGGTGCGGCTTGAGGACGCGGGTCGACACCACGGTGGCGATGGAATTGGCGGCGTCATGAAACCCGTTCATGAAGTCGAACGCCAGCGCCAGGGCGATGAGGAAGACGAAGACCTCGAAGCTCACTGAAACTTCCCCCGGGCGGCGCTCACTGTTTGCACCACTGCTAAGAATTCTCGAGGACGATGCCTTCGATCAGGTTGGCGACGTCCTCGCAGCGGTCGGTGATGCCCTCCAGCAGCTCGTAGACCGAACGCAGCTTGATCACCTGGCGCACGTCGGGCTCGTCGCGGAACAGCTTGGCCATCGCCGAGCGCATGACGTGGTCGGCTTCCGACTCCAGCCGGTCGATCTCGTGGCAGACGGCCATGATGGTGCGGGCATTGTCCATGTTGGAGAGCAGGCCGACGGCCTCCTTGACCTTCTCGGCGCAGGCGACGCAGACATCGGCCAGGCGCTTGGCCTCCGGCGTCACCGCCCGGATGTCGTAGAGGAAGATCGACTGGGCCGAATCCTCGATCAGGTCGAGGATATCGTCCATGCTGGTGATCAGCTGATGGATGGCCTCGCGGTCGAGCGGCGTGATGAAGGTCTTGTGCAGCAGCTCCACCGCGGCGTGGGTGATCTTGTCGCCGTTCTTCTCGATGCTCTCGATGTTGTAGGCCCGCCGCTCGACGTCGTCGAAGCTGGCCATCAGTTCCGCCAGTTCGCGGCTGGCCTGCAGGATATGCTCGGCCAGTTCCACGAAATGCTCGAAGAACTTGCCTTCCTTGGGCATGAGGCTACCAAACATGGCTCACCCTGATTAGTTGAGACGTTTTCGATCCGTCGCCGGCCGCGCCGGGCGTGGCGCATTCTACGCGAGCGCGCCGGCTGGGTATAGGGCCCGGGCCGCGCTTCAGAGAATCTCGAGCAGCTCGACCTCGAAGACCAGCGTCGCATTGGGCGGAATCACCCCGCCCGCACCGCGCGGCCCGTAGCCCAATTCCGGCGGAATGGTCAGCTTGCGCACCCCGCCCACCCGCATGCCTTGCACGCCCTCGTCCCAGCCGCGGATGACGTAGCCGGCGCCGAGGGGAAATTCGAAGGGCTCGTTGCGGTCCTTGCTCGAGTCGAACTTGTTGCCGTCGGTCAGCCAGCCGGTGTAATGCACCGACACGGTCTGGCCGAGCGCCGCCGGTTCGCCATCGCCGAGCTTGACGTCGTCGAAGATCAGGCCGCTTGGGGTGGTGGTGGTCTGGCTCATGGGGTGGATCCTTTCAGGAATGATCATTGGCCTTGCGACGGGCCGCGAAGCGCTTGCGGAATTTGGCCAGCTTGGGGGCCACGACAAACTGGCAATAGGGCTGCTGCGGGTTGTTGCGGTAATAGCGCTGGTGGTAATCCTCGGCGGGAAAGAACGATCCGGCCGGCGCCAGCTCGGTGACCGGCGGCGCGCCGAAGGCATCCGCCGCGGCAAGCTCCGCGAGCAGGGCCTGGGCCGCGGCCTGCTGCGAGTCGGAGTGGCAGTAGATGACGGAGCGGTACTGGCTGCCGATGTCGTTGCCCTGGCGGTCGGGCGTGGTCGGGTCATGGATGGCGAAGAACACCTCGAGGATTTCCCGGTAGCCGATGCGGGCCGGATCGAATGTCAGCCTCACCACCTCGGCGTGTCCGCTGTCGCCCGAACAGACCTGGCGGTAGTCGGGATCGGGGCTGTGTCCTCCGGCATAGCCCGATACAACCGCGTCGACGCCCTCCAGCTCGGAGAACACCGCTTCCAGGCACCAGAAGCAGCCGCCCCCCAGGGTGGCGTACTCCAGTCCGGCGGGCGGCCCCTCAGGCGGCATGGTAGCCCGTGACCCGCTCGACCTCGTTTCTCGAGCCGAGGATCACCGCGACGCGCTGGTGCAGTCCGGTCGGCCTGAGGTCGAGGATGCGCTCGCGGCCATTGGTTGCGGCGCCGCCGGCCTGCTCGACGATGAAGGCCATCGGATTGGCCTCGTACATCAGGCGCAGCTTGCCGGCCTTGGCGGGATCCTTGGTGTCGCGCGGGTACAGGAAGATGCCGCCGCGCGTCAGGATGCGATGCACGTCGGCCACCATCGAGGCCACCCAGCGCATATTGAAATCGCGGCCGCGCGGGCCGGTCTTGCCGGCCAGCAGCTCGTCGATGTAGCGCTTCACCGGCGGCTCCCAGAAGCGCATGTTGGAGGCGTTGATGGCGAATTCGCCGGTGTCTTCCGGGATGCGCATGTCCGTCTGGGTCAGGATGAAGCTGCCGGTCTCGCGGTCCAGGGTGAAGCAGGCCACGCCGTGGCCCAGGGTCAGCACCAGCAGCGTGGACGGGCCATACACCGCGTAGCCGGCACAAACCTGCGACGCGCCCGGCTGCAGGAAGGCGTTGTCGTCGGGCCGCGTCACCCCTTCCGGGCAGCGCAGCACCGAGAAGATGGTGCCGACGGAGATGTTGACGTCGATGTTGCTGGAGCCGTCGAGCGGATCGAACAGCAGCAGGTATTCCCCGCGCGGGAAGCGGTGCGGGATCTGGTGCGGGTGGTCCATCTCCTCGGAGGCCATGGCGGCGAGGTGGCCGCCCCATTCGTTGGCTTCCAGCAGGATCTCGTTGGAAATGACGTCGAGCTTCTTTTGCGCCTCGCCCTGCACGTTCTCGCTGCCGGC
>JADLGU010000361.1 GCA_020849155.1 Rhodocyclaceae bacterium
CTGCTCGACACGCACCTGTTGCTGTGGGCCGCCGGCGAGCCGCGCCGGCTCCCGGCTGCCGCCCGCAAGCTGATCAACGATGCGCGTAACGAACTGCTGTTCAGCGCCGCCAGCCTGTGGGAAATCGTCATCAAGCGCAGCCTCGGGCGCGAGGACTTCCGCGTCGATCCGCGACTGCTGCGTCGTGGCCTGATCGACAACGGCTATGCCGAGTTGCCTGTCTCCGGCGAGCATGCCCTGGCTGTCGATAGCCTGCCGACCCTGCACAAGGATCCCTTCGACCGCATCCTTGTCGCCCAATCGATTATCGAGAGCGTCACGCTGCTGACGACCGATTCGCTGCTCGCCGGCTACCCCGGCCCGGTACGCCGCGTTTGAACACGACGGATTCCGCATCTGCCGCGATGCCGCACGGGAACGACATCCGCGTCATCGGCCTGATCGGCTTCGCCCACGCCACCTCGCATTTTTTCCACCTGCTGCTGCCGCCGCTGTTCCCCTGGCTGATGCCGGCGTTCGGCCTGAGCTTCACCGCCGCCGGGTTCATCATGACGGTCTTCTTCGTGGTGTCCGGCGTGGGGCAGGCGCTGGCCGGCTTCGTCGTCGACCGCTTCGGCCCGCGCCGGGTGCTGCTCTCCGGCATCGCCTGCTTCGTCCTTGCCGCCCTGCTGCTCGGCGCGGCCGACGGCTATCCCATGCTGCTCGCCGCCGGGGCGCTGGCCGGGCTGGGCAACAGCGTCTTCCACCCGGCCGATTTCACCGTGCTCAACCGCAAGGTGGGCACGGCGCGGCTGAGCCACGCCTTCTCGGTGCACGGCCTTTCGGGCAACCTGGGCTGGGCGCTGGCGCCGGTGTTCCTCGCCGGCATCGCCGCCGCGGCGGACTGGCGGCTGGCGGCCTTCGGCGCCGCCGGGCTGGGGGCCGCCGCCTGGCTGGTGATCTGGCTGCAGCGCGAGGCCACCGATCTGGGCGAGGCCGCGGCAAAAGTCGGTCCCGCCAGGACGGCGACTGCCTTCGGCTTCCTGGGCTCCGGCGCCGTCTGGCTGTGCTTTCTCTTCTTCCTGCTCATCACCATGGCCTTCGGCGCGCTGCAGAACTTCGCGCCCTCGGTGATGCAGCATGTCTATGGCTTGACGATCGCCGCCGCCGCCACCGCACTGACGGCTTTTCTGCTCGGCGGCGCGGCCGGCATCGCCGCCGGCGGAGTGCTGGCGGCGCGCAACGAGGCCCATGAGCGCCTGATTGCCGCCGCGCTGATCGCCGCCGCGCTGATCGCCGTCCTGCTCGCCTCCGGCGCGCTGCCGGGCTGGAGCGTGGCGGCAGCGCTGGCCGCCATGGGCTTCTGCGCCGGCAGCGCCGGCCCCTCGCGCGACATGCTGGTGCGGCGCGCGGCGACCTCGCGCTTCGGCCAGCAGGCCTTCGGCCGGGTGTATGGCTTCGTCTACTCGGGGCTGGACATCGGCCTGGCGGCGTCGCCGCTGCTGTTCGGCCCGCTGATGGACGCGGGCCGCTTCACCGCGGTGCTGGCCGGCGTGGCGCTGCTGCAGGGGATGGCGGTGCTGACGGTCTTGCGCGTCGGCAAGGGTCAGCCGCTGGCCGGCTGAGGCGGCGCCAGCACGGCGCGGTTGCGCCCTTCGTGCTTGGCGCGGTAGAGCGCCGCGTCGGCCTGGGCGATCAGGCTGGCCGGCACGCCGTCCTGGGCGACGTGGATGCTGGCGACGCCGATGCTGACGGTGACGCGGTCGGCGACTTCCGAGCCGGCATGCGGCAGGGCCATGGCCTCCACCGCGGCGCGGATGCGCTCGGCCACCAGCAGCGCGCCGTCCGGCTCGGTGGCCGGCAGCAGGATGGCGAACTCCTCGCCGCCGTAGCGGGCGATCGAATCGCTGGCGCGCTTGACCACGCTCGACATGGCGGCGGCCACCTGGCGCAGGCACTCGTCGCCGCCCTGGTGGCCGTAGGTGTCGTTGAAGCGCTTGAAGAAATCGACGTCGATCATCAGCAGCGAGAGGGCGCGCGACTCGCGCGAGGCGCGCCGCCATTCGTTGTTGAGGGTGTCGTCGAACGAGCGCCGGTTGGCGACGCTGGTCAGGCCGTCGCGGGTGGCCAGGCGCTGCAGCTCTTCCTGCGCCTCCTTCTGCACCGTCATGTCGCGCAGGGTCTCGACCACGGCGGTCAGCCTGCCGTCCTCGTCGTAGATCGGGCCGACGTCGATGGCCAGATACAGGCGGCTGCCGACCTGGGGCATCACGCACCAGTTCTCGGCGCGCCGGCCGTGGGCCAGGATGGCGTCATTGCCGGCATGGTCGTGGTTGACGTAGAGGGCGTCGATCTCGGCGGTGCGGCCCTGGGCCACCAGGTCGGCCAGGCAGGGGCGCGGCTCGTCGTAGAAGCCGCGCCAGTGCTCGCGGGTGCCGAGCACTTCCTCGGCCTTGACGCCGGTCAGCCGCTCGCAGGCCCGGTTCCAGATGATCACCCGGCATTCGGCGTCGAGCACGAAGGTCGGCACCACCAGATGCTCCATCAGTTGGACGGAGAAATCCAGCGAACCAACGCCTTGATTCGTTTTAACAATCATCTGACGCGCCGTCATCTGTGCCCCACTGCCCGGTTACCACGTAAGGTTAACGGACGGAGGCGGGTTTAACTTGAGCCCGGAAAAGGGCCTTCTTATGTCTTTGGTTATATGGGCAAACGCCGCTTCGATGGGGCCGCCGGGGCCTTGGCCGGCTGGGCCCGTTGCGGCTTGCGCGGGGCGTTCTTGGCCTCGCTGGCGAAACGCACCTTGCCATGCAGGACGCAGCCGCGCATGCCCGGGTCGCAGGCCGCCCCTTGTACCAATTGGCAAACGCCGTTCAGGTCATGCGGGCAACTCCACGCGCTCATGTTTCCATTTTACGGATGATTTCCCCATGCCGGAAGCAGCCGACGAGATGGTCGTTCACCATCCCGGTGGCCTGCATGTGGGCGTAGCAGATGGTGGATCCGACGAACTTGAAGCCGCGCTGCTTGAGGTCGCGGCTGAGCGCGTCGGATGCCTTGGTGCTGGCCGGGACCTGCTTCAGCGACTTCCAGCGGTTGATGATCGGCCGGCCGTCGACGAAGCGCCAGACATACGCGTCGAAGCTGCCGAATGCCGCCTGCACGTCGAGAAAACGCTGCGCGTTGTGGATGGCCGCCCCGATCTTCAGGCGGTTCCTGACGATGCCGGCATCGGCGAGCAGGCGCGCGACCTGGCGCGGGCCGAAGCGGGCCACCTTTTCCGCGTCGAAGCCGGCGACGGCGCGGCGGTAGTTCTCGCGCTTGCGCAGGATGGTGAGCCAGGACAGGCCGGCCTGGGCGCCTTCGAGGATCAGGAACTCGAAGAGGCGGCGGTCGTCGTGCACCGGCACGCCCCATTCCCGGTCGTGGTAGGCGACGTAGAGCGGATCGCTGCCGCACCAGCCGCAACGTCCGATGAGCGCCTTCCCCCCATCCCCCTTCCCGAGGAAGGGGGTGACTGAAGTTCGCGAGCTCCCCGCCGTTGTCTTCGCCGTCCTTGGGGCGGCCCTGCGGACGGCGCTCATGGCAGCGTGAAGAAGAAGCTGGCGCCCTCGCCGGGGCGGCCCTCGGCCCAGACCCGGCCGCCGTGGCGGCGCACGATGCGATGCACCGTGGCC
>JADLGU010000362.1 GCA_020849155.1 Rhodocyclaceae bacterium
AGCAGGTCGTCCATCAGCCGGCCCATGCGCTCGCTGGCGGCGATGATGCGCCCCAGCTTTTCCTTGTCGACCTCGTCGAGGAGGTGGCCGGCGTCCTCGAGCAGGATGCGGGCGAAGCCGTCGAGCGCCCGCAGCGGCGCGCGCAGGTCGTGCGAGACCGAATAGCAGAAGGCCTCCATCTCGCGGTTGGCTTCCTCCAGCTGGTGCGTGCGGCGGCGCACCCGCGCCTCCAGATCGGCGTTCAGATGCTGCAGCTCCTCGACAGCGCGCTGGCGCGAGACGGCCAGCGCCAGGTATTCGGCGACGGTCAGGGCCAGGCGCACGTCGGCCTCGGGCAAGGCGTGCGGCGCGTCGAAGTAGAGCATGAACTTGCCGAGCAGCCGGCCCTGGTGGGCGATGGGGATGAAGGCCAGCGAGGCGATGCCCTCGGCGGCCAGCAGCGGCAGCAGCTTCGCCAGCGAGGGCTCGCGCGCCGGATCGGGCACCAGCACCGGCCGGGCCTGCGCTTCGTTGGCGGCCCAGGGCGAATGGCCTTCGACCGCCCGGCAGTAGGCCTCGGAGAGGCCGTCGCTGGCGACGAAGCGCATGCTGCCGGCGGCATCGAGCAGCAGCACGGCGGCGCGGTCGGCGCGGACCACCCGGCGCAGCGCGCCGAGGGCTTCGGGATAGATCTCGTCGAGGGAGTGGCTGCGGTTGATGCGGTCGGCCAGGGCGTGCAGGGCGCGCAATTCGTCGAGCGGGAACTCGGCGGGACTGTTCGCGGACTGCGCGCCGTGAAGGGTCATGCCCGGCGGCCCGAGTGAGGGTGGATCCCGAATCGCCGCGTTCTCAAGGGGCGATTCATTAACTTCGAAACTGGCAACGCCGCTCCTCCGCTTAATGCGACAGACCGCTGTCCGGTTCTTGGAGGGCGAATTCTAATGGGATTTTCGTGAACTGCGTCACGGTTTTTGCGCCTTCTCCATCATACTTTTTTGGAGAGGTACTTATGATACGGCTCACCCCAACCAGCGCCGTCGCCAGAAGACCGTAACCATCACTAGAGCAATGGCCCCCATCATGCTGAGCGCAATGAGAAACCCTTCGTTGCTTTCCAGCAGCGGCATGCTCCTGAAGTTCATTCCGAAGATGCCGGCGATCAGCGCCGCCGGCATGAACAGGGTGGTGATCACGGTGAGGATGCGCACCTCCAGGTTAACCCGGTTGGAGATGCTGGACAGATAGATGTCGAGCATGCCGGCGATCAGGTCGCGGATGCCCTCCAGCGATTCGATGACATGCACGGTGTGGTCGTAGATGTCGCGAAGATAGGGCTGGGTCTCCGCCTTGAAGAAGCGCTGGTCGGCGCGCATCAGGCTGTTCACCACCTCCCGCAGCGGCCAGACGGCACGGCGCATGAGCAGCGTCTCGCGCTTGATTTCGTGGATCTCGCGCAGGTGCGCCGGCGAGGCCTTTTGCAGCAGTTGGTCCTCCAGCGCCTCGGTCCGCTCGGTGAGCTGCTCCAGCACGGTGAAGTAGCGGTCCACCAGGGTGTCGAGCAGGGAATAGGCGAGGTGGTCGGCACCCAGCCTGCGGATCAGGCCTTTGTCGCCGCGCAGGCGCTCGCGCAGCGGGTCGAAGGTGCCGGTCGGCCGCTCCTGGAAGGTCAGCACGAAGTCGGCGCCCAGCACGATGCTGACCTGGTCGGAGCCGATGCTGCCGCTGGCGGCGTCGTAGTCGAAGAAGCGGGCGACGATGTAGAGGTAGTCGCCGTAGTCGTCGATCTTCGGCCGCTGGTCGGTGTTGAGGATGTCCTCCAGCACCAGCGGGTGCAGCTTGAAGCGGTGGCCGACCTCGGCCATCACTTCGGGTTCATGCAAGCCGTGCACGTTGAGCCACAGGGTGCCCGCCGTGCGGACGTGCTCGCGCGAGGCGGCGATCGAGGCGAAGCGGGTCTCCTTGAGGCTGCCGGCGTCGTACTCGAAGAGGGCGATGTCGGGCCGGGCGGTGCGCCGCTCGCCTACGTGTACCAGCGTGCCAGGGGCCAGGCCGGCCTTTTGCGAGCGCAACTTGCGGGTTTTCTTCATGTTTCAATCCTCAACAGGTTGTTGCAGGCAACACAGGGCGAATCGATTTAAGTATTATTGCCGCTTATCTTCCGGCCCGGGTTTTTGATGGTGCCGGTCGAGTTCCGCATAGCATAAATCAAAGAGGGGGGATGAAATGTCTCTGGTCATAGGCGTGCCGAAGGAAACGGCGGCCGGCGAGAAGCGCGTCGCCACGGTGCCCGAGGTGGTTGAAAAACTCATCAAGCTGGGTTTCCGGGTCGCCGTGCAGTCCGGCGCCGGCGATGCGGCCAATTTCAGCGACGAGAGCTACCGCGCCGCGGGCGCCGAGGTGGTCGACGGCGCCGCCGCGCTGTGGGCGAAGGCCGACATCGTTTTCAAGGTGCGCGGCCCCTCCGCCGAGGAAGTCGGGATGGTGCGCGAGGGCATGACCCTGATCTCCTTCATCTGGCCGGCGCAGAACCCGGAACTGATGCAGCAGCTCGCCGCCCGGAAAGCCACCGTGCTGGCCATCGACTCGCTGCCGCGCACGCTCTCCCGCGCCCAGAAGATGGACGCGCTCACCTCGCAGGCCGGCGTCGCCGGCTACCGCGCCGTGATCGAGGCCGCCAACGCCTTCGGCCGCTTCTTCAACGGCCAGATCACCGCCGCCGGCAAGGTGCCGCCGGCCAAGGTCTTCATCGC
>JADLGU010000363.1 GCA_020849155.1 Rhodocyclaceae bacterium
CTGACCAGGCGGGCGCAGGCGACGCCGCTGCGCACCGCCGCTTCCAGCGTCGCCGGATAGTCGGAGGCGACGTAATCCCCGGCGATGAAAAAGTTGGCCAGCGGCGTTTCGGCCGCCGGGCGGCGCATGCCGGGCCGGCAGGCGAAGGTGGCGCGCTTCTCGACGATGAGCTGGGACCACGCCGGTGCCGGCGACGGACCGGCCACGGCGGCGATCTCGGCCTGAATGCGGTCCAGTAGCGCTTCGCGCGGCAAGTTCATCTGTGGGCCGCGGGCGCTGACGACGGCGCTGACGATCGCGGCGCCGCGCTGGAACAGGAAATGCGCGGTGCCGCCGACGCCGACCATCGGCGCCGGCAGCGTCACCGGCTGCGGATAAGCGAAGTAGGCGGTGAGGATCGGCTCGTAGGCGAAGCCGGCCAGGTCCTCGAACAGCGGTTCCAGCCGGGGCAGGCCGGCGGCCAGGCGCGGCAGGTGGTAGGGGGCCACGGCGGCGATCACGTGGGAATAATTGCGCCGGTCGGGATCGCCCTCGAGGCGGTAGCCGTAGGGGTCGCGGCGGATAGAGCGGATGGCACTGCCGCGCAGCAGTTCGCCGCCCCTGGCCAGCAGGAAACGCTCGGCCGGCTCGGGAAACAAGGCCGAGAAATCCGTCCGGGCGAGCAGCAGGTCGCTGGCCTCGCGGCGGGCGGCGAGGCTGTCGCGCAGGACATTGAGGAAGACCTGGGCCGAGGCTTCGGACGGCGGGGTGTTGAGCGCCGAGACGCACAACGGCGCCCACAGGTAGCGAATGGCGTTGTCGTGCTGGCCATGGCGCGCCATCAGCGCGTCGAAACTGATGTCGCGCGCGAGGCGGAAGTCCGCCTGCCGCATGGCCCGCATGAAGCCGACCGCCGCCAGGCGCGCGCCGAAGGACAGGCCTTGCGCCGCGAACAGGGCGACGGCCAGGTGAAGCGGCGCCGGTAGACGCGGCGCGGCCAGCCGCATGCGGCCGGGGAACACCAGGCTGAGCGGCCGCCGCTCGAGCAGTTCGTCGGGATTCGCGCCGACCAGGCGCATCAATCGCAGCAGCTCGGCATAGGCGCCGACCAGGATGTGCTGGCCGTTGTCGAGGGGATGGCCGTGGGTCTCGACGCGGCGGGCGCGCCCGCCCAGGGTACGCGAGGCCTCGAACACCGAGACCCGGACGCCGCGCGCCGCCAGTTCCGCCGCCGCCGCCATTCCGGCATAGCCCGCTCCGATGATGGCGACGTGCATGTCCGCTCCGCCTCAGTTGCGCGCCCAGGTGCGCCAGGCGATCCACAGCTTGCGGATCGGCGTCAGGGCGACGCGCCGCTCCAGCACCCGGCAGCCGTCGCGGCGGATTTCCTCGAGCAGGGCGCGATAGATCGCCGCCATCACCAGGCCGGGACGCTGCGCCTTGCGGTCCGCTGCCGGCAACTGGGCGAGGGCCTGGTCGTAGTAATGCCCGGCGCGTTCGATCTGGAAGCGCATCATCTGCTGAAAGGCTTCGCTGGGGCGGGCATGCAGGATATCTTCCGCGCCGACGCCGAATTGCGCCAGTTCGTCCGACGGAAGGTAGATGCGGCCGCGCCGGGCGTCCTCGCCGACGTCGCGGATGATGTTGGTGAGCTGGAAGGCCAGGCCGAGGTCGTGGGCGTATTTCAGGGTGCGCCGGTCGCCGTAGCCGAAGATCTCCGCCGCCAACAGGCCGACCGCGCCGGCGACGCGGTAGCAGTAGAGGTGCAGCGACTTGAAGTCAGGATAGTGGTTGTGTGTGAGATCCATCTCCATGCCGTCGATGATCTCGAGCAGCAGCTCCTGCGGCAGGCCGTAGCGCTGGATGGCCTCGGCCAGGGCGCGGGTCACCGGATGGCTGGGATGGCCCTCGAAGCTGCCGGCCAGTTCGGCCCGCCACCAGGCCAGCTTGGCGCGGGCCAGGTTGGCATCGCTGCATTCGTCGACGACGTCGTCCACCTCGCGGCAGAAGGCGTAGAGGGCGGTGATGGCGCGGCGGCGCTCGGGCGGCAGGAAGAGGAAGCTGTAATAGAAGCTCGAGCCGCTCTGCGCCGCCTTCTGCTGGCAATACTCGTCGGGCGTCACGGCCTTATCCTAGCGCGGCATGCAGCAGGATGCCCGGCCAGTCGCGTCCGGCGATGATCGGCCGCCGGCGGAACACGTCGCCGCGTACCCGCTGCAGCTTGTCGAGCAGGCGCAAGCCGCTGGCGACGATCAGCCGCAGCTCCAGGCCGATGCGCCCGGGCAGCCGGTGCACCAGCGGGCTGCCGGCGGCCATCATGGCGCGGGCGCGGTCGATCTGGAAATCCATCAGCGCCGCCCAGGCCGCGTCCCAGCGGCCTTCGGCGATCTGGCGCTCGCCGATGCCGAAGCGCGCCAGTTCGTTCTGCGGCAGGTAGACCCGGCCCTTGCCCCAGTCGACGGCGATGTCTTGCCAGTGGTTGATGAGCTGCAGGCTGCTGCAGACGGCGTCCGACAGAGACCGACTTTTCGGATCGTCGACGCCGTACAGGCGCAACAGCAGCCGGCCGATTGGATCGGCCGAGCGGCGGCAGTAGTCCATCAGCTCGGCAAAATCGGTGTAGCGCCGCTTCGTCACGTCCTGGCTGAAGGCATCGAGGAGGTCGCGGAACGGCTGCAGCGGCAGGTCATGGGCGGCGATGACCCGCTGCAGACGCTGGAAGAGCGGATCCTGCGAGGGCCGGCCGGCGGCGATGGCGTCCAGTTCGGCGCCATAGCGGCCGAGGTCGCCGAGGCGCTCGGCATCGGAGAGGATTCCTTCGTCGGCGATATCGTCGGCGCTGCGGGCAAAGGCATAGATGGCCTTGACCGGTTCGTGAAGGCGGGCGGGCAGCAGCCAGGAAGCCACCGGGAAATTCTCGTAGTGATCGACCGACATGGCAA
>JADLGU010000364.1 GCA_020849155.1 Rhodocyclaceae bacterium
CGGGCGAAATCGATGCCGTCGCGCGAGGCGAAGCCGTGGCTGAGGGCGATGCGCCCGTCGACGCCGACCGGCAGCGGCCCGTGCCACTGCCGCACCACGTAGTCGTGGCGCAGGCGCGCGCCGCGGTTCTCGCCGGCCGCGACGTCGCTGCCAAGCCCGTTCTCGTACAGGACCAGATAGGCTTCGCTGCGCCCCTTGCGCGGCAGCACCTCGCCGGTCAGCCGGGCGCGCCAGCCCTCCGCCGCGCTGCCCGCCACGGCCAGCGCCAGTTTCGCCTGGAGCGGCCGGGCGGCCTGGCGGCGCACGGCCTCGTCGAAGGCGGCGGGGCTGTGCCAGGCGCGGAAGTCGCGCCCGTCGAGCATCACCTGCGGCGTGTAGACCACCCTGCCGCCGCCGCGGGCGACCATCTCGCGCTGACGCTGGGCGAAGCGCGCCTGGGCATAGCGGTCGCGCCAGCCGATGTAGTCCCAGTAGTCGACATGCAGCGCCAGCGGCACGACGCGGCCGGGAGCGAGCCGCGACAGCCAGCGGTCCGCCGGCGGGCAGCTGCTGCAGCCTTCCGAGGTGTACAGCTCGACCAGCGGCACGGTGGCGGTTTCGGCGCGGGCGACGCACTCGGCGTGCGCTGGGACGGCGGCCAGCGCGGCGGCGGCAAAAGTCAGTCTCCGCAGCACGGCGAATGGGCGTCGGCGTGACAGGGTCGGCATCAGCGGAGGGCCTTCGGCGTGGGTGGGCGGCGCACGTCCGGCCTCAGCCGCGCCAGCGCACGCGCTGGCGGACGAGCCGGTCCGCCTTCGCCAGGTTGTCGGGCGAATCGGCGATGACGGCGTAGAAGCCCTGGCCGCCCGGGCGGGCGATGGCGTTCCAGCCGCCGACCTGCGCCTGTTCGGCGCCGGCCTTCATGCGCTTGGCCGGAATCAGGATCAGCGTCGCCAGTTGCCCCGCTTCGTTCTCGAAGACGATGTGCCAGCCGGTGCCCTCCGGCACCGGGCAGAGCTTCATGTAGCGGACGGTGCCGAGGGACGCCTGCAGCTCGCCGCCGAAGTTGTGCAGCACGCTGCGGAACAGCTGCGGGTCGGCCAGCCGGGTGGTGGTGAAGGATTCCGGCTCGTGCATGACGTGCTCGATGGCCAGCCGCGCGTATTCCTGCGAGGCGAAGTCCTTCCATTGCCGGAAGCCGAAAGTCAGCGTCACCAGCACGGTGGCGGCCATCGCCCACAGGCGCGGCGCGAAGCGGGTACCGGTCTTGCGGCGCAGGACGATGCGCTCGGCGAGGCCCTCCGGCACCGGCACGGCGAGGACGCCGGCGAGGCGCTCCTCGTTTTCGTTGATCTCGGCGGCGAAGAGCCGGCAGGCGGCGCATTCATTCAGATGCGCCGCGGCTTCGGAAGAGAGGCGGCGCGGGTCGGCAAGTTTCTCGCGGCGGAATTCCAGGCAGTTGATCATGGGGCCACCCTCGCTTTCGCGGGTTCGGATAGGTGCGCGCGCAGCGCCTGCCGCGCGCGGGTGAGGCGGGTCATCACCGCGCCTTCGGTGGTGCCGAGCATCTCGGCGATCTCCCTGCAGTCGTAGCCGCCCAGCACTTGCAGCACCAGCGGCTCGCGGTAGGCGGGCGGCAGTTCCCCGACGAGCTGCTCCAGTTCCAGGTGGTCGCCGGGGCGCTCGTGCGAGGGCAGTTCCAGATCCTGCGGATCGTCGTCGCTGATGTCGAGGCGCTTGCGTTCGTAGAGGCGGGCGCGCTCGTTCCTGAGGATCGTGATGAGCCAGGATTTCACGGCGCCGAGGTCCGCCAGGCTGTCCCAGTTCTTCCAGGCGCGGGCGAAGGTCTCCTGCACCAGCTCCTCGGCGACGAAGCGGTCGCGCGCCAGCCAGTAGGCGTAGCGGTACAGGTCGGCGCCGTAGGCGCGCGCGGCCTGGTCGAACTGGCGCTGGCGGAAAGGGTTGAACATGGCGCTGTTTACTGTGCCAAAGAATCAGGCGCCCGTCACGGCTGCAACGTTCGCCGGCCGCGGCGCCGGCCGGCGCGCCAGGCGGGCAATCCAGGCATCCAGGCTGAGCCGTCCCGGCCCCGTCAGGATCAGCGGCAGCAGCATGACGAGGAAGATCAGCGGCAGCTTGTAGTTGCCCTGCCCCTTGTCGGTGAGCGCGTAGCCCTGCGCCAGTTCCGCCAGCGTGTGCCACTCGGCCGGCCAGTGCACCGCGGCGATGGCGACGACGGTGAGGATGAAGAGCGAGGCCGAGAAGAAGCGCGTGCCGAAGCCGACCAGCAGCGCAATGCCGCCGGCCAGTTCGAACCAGGTTGCCAGCTGCCAGCTGATTTCCGGCGGCACGACGCTGAAGGGGAAGGGGAACTGGTCCTGGATGTCGCCGAACCAGTTCTCGCCGCGGAATTTCTCCAGGCCGGCCTCGAAATATTCCCAGGCGAGGATCAGGCGCAGGCCGAGCGGGGCGAGCCAGGCGCCGGCGCCGTCGAGCGCGGCGAGGATTCTGTGGGCGAGTTGCATCATGATCGGGCTCCGTAAATGGCGCCGGCGGCGCGCAGTTCGCTGAGCACGGCGCTGGCGCCGGCAACCACGGCTTCGGGCTGTGGGTGGGAAAGTTCCGCCGCGATGCGCAGCGCGGCGGCGCGGCCCGTCGGCGCATCCTCCTGCAGCAGGGCGACCAGCCGCGCCGAGACGGGATTGAGTTCCATGAAGCCGACCGTGTCGTCGGTGCGGCGGAACACCAGCAGGTGCGTCGCTGCCGGCTGGCGCGGACGGTGGGCGGGGCCGATCCTGTGCACCGGCCAGGCATAGGCGAGGCTCATCAGCGCCGGTGCCAGCACCGGGCGGTCGTCGAGCAGGTCGCCCTCCGCATCGCACGCCGGCGCGGGCGGCGCGTCCATGGTGTCGACCGCCAGTTCGGCCCATTCGTAGTGGGCGAGTTCCGCCAGCCAGGCCGGCTGTCCCTCGGCCATTTCCGTGAGGTAGCGCACGAACTCGCGCGGGATCTCGCGGTAGTGCGGCGTCAGGCAACGCCAGTCGCGGAAGAAGGCGCGCACCAGGCGCGGCCAGCGGCGCACGCCCAGCAGCGCGCGTGCCACCGGGAAGCAGGCGTTCAGGCTGTTTTCGATGTTGTTGTAGAGCAGCTCGTTGTAGAGGCCCATGCGGCGCGCCGGCACGCCGGCGGGGCGCGCCGCGCCGCGCGGGTCTCGCACGTGGCGCGCAAAGGCGAACTGGAAGCGCTGGAATTCGGGCAGCGGGGCATTCATGATGCGGCCTGCAAAAAGTCAGTCCCTGCAACACGGCGCTGGATGTCGGCGATGACGCCGACTTCGGTGGCGAGTGTGTCGAGGGCGGGAATGTTGAAGTCCCGCTCGAGGCAGGTGGGCAGCGGGCCGCAGAGGGCGTAGGCCTCCTCGAGCAGCGCCCACACCGGGTCGATCACCGGCGCGCCGTGGGTGTCGACGACGAGGCCATCCGCCTCGACGTAGTGGCCGGCGACGTGGAGGTAGCAGGTGCGCGCGAGCGGCAGTTCGCGCAGGAAGGCGGACGGATCGAAGCCGTGGTTGATGCTGTTGACGTAGATGTTGTTCACATCGAGGTGCAGAAGGCAGTCGGCTTCCTCGATGACGGCGCGGATGAATTCGATCTCGTTCATCTCGGCGCCGGGCGGCGCGACGTAGTAGGAGGCATTCTCCAGGCCGATGCGCATGCCGAGGAGGTCTTGCGCGCGGCGCACCCGCTCAGCCGTCCACCGCACCGCCTCTTCCGTGAAGGGAATCGGCAGCAGGTCGTAGAGCTGGCCGTCGTCGCCGCACCAGGAAAGGTGCTCGGTGTACAGCGTCATGCCGTGCTCGCGCATGAAGCCCCTGATCCGCCGCAGCAGCGCCTCGTCGAGCGGCGCCGGGCCGCCGAGCGAGAGCGACAGGCCGTGGCAGGCGAAGGGATGGCGCTCGGTGAAGGCGCGCAAATCCTTCGCCGAGGCGCCGCCGATGCCGAGCCAGTTCTCCGGGGCGATCTCGAAGAAATCGATGTCGGCGGGAACCCCGCGCTTCAGGTCGGGGATGAGCTCCCGCCTGAAGCCGAGGCCGGCGCCGGAAATTGCGCGCGGTTTCATCGGGCGACTTACTTCTTCTTGTCGCCGCCGCACTTCGCCTCGCCGCACTTGCCGTCCTTCTTCTTGTCGCCGGCGGCCTTCTTGTCGGCGCCGCAGTTGGCGTCCGTTTTCTTGTCGCCGCCGCAGGAACCATCCATCTTCTTGCCGTCCATCTTGGTATCGGCCTGGGCGAGTTGGTAGCCGGAGGAAAGCTGGCTGGCGGCGAAGGGGTTGTCGGCCGCGTGGGCGACCGGAGCGAGGGCGGCGGTGGCGGCGAAGGCGCTGCCGAGGGCGGCGGACATCAGGGTCTTGCTGGTTTTCATTTCATCTCTCCTGTTGAAGTTGGGGTGATCGGCATTTTTCGCCTCTCCCCGGAATAGACCGGGCCGCCCCCGTGAAACTTACAGGCTTAAAGCATTTTTTCTCCGGGCGGGCCGGCCCGGCGCGGTACAATCTGGCCAAAATCCATGACAAACATGAACTTGGGTGCATTTCTCGCTGTCGGCGGCGGCGCCGCGCTGGGCGCCTGGGCACGCTGGGGCCTCGGCGTCGCCCTCAATCCGCTGTTCCCGACCGTCCCGCTTGGCACGCTCGCGGCCAACCTCATCGGCGGCTACCTGGTCGGCTTCGCCGTGGCGCTGTTCCACCACCACGCCGGCCTGTCGCCCGAGCTGAAGCTCTTCCTCATCACCGGCTTCCTCGGCGGCCTGACGACCTTCTCGACCTTCTCCGCCGAGGTGGTGGCGCTGATCGAGCGCGCGCAGTACGCCTGGGCGCTGGCGGCGGCGAGCGGGCACCTGATCGGCTCGCTGCTGATGACGGCGCTGGGCATCGCCACCTTCGTCGTTCTCGCCAAATGAAACATGAAGCACACGGAAGCCGCGCCCGGCGCGGCTGAACCACCGTCACCCCTTTCCTCGGGAAAGGGGCGGGGGGATAGGCTCCGGTTCGATCCGGCAGCACGCCTGGCCGCGCGGCCGGCGATCGCCTATGACGACGAGCTGCCGGTCAGTGCGAAGCGCGGCGAGATCGCCGCGGCCATCGCAAAGAACCAGGTGATCATCGTCTGCGGCGAGACCGGCTCGGGCAAGACGACGCAGCTGCCGAAGATCTGCCTCGAACTGGGGCGGGGCGCCAATGGCCTGATCGGCCACACCCAACCGCGGCGCATCGCCGCCCGCGCCACGGCGACGCGCATCGCCCAGGAACTGAAGACGGAGCTCGGGCGCGCCGTCGGCTTCAAGATCCGCTTCACCGACCGCGTCAGCCTCGACAGCTACATCAAGCTGATGACCGACGGCATCCTGCTCGCCGAGACGCAGGGCGACCCGCAGCTGCGGCAGTACGACACGCTGATCATCGACGAGGCGCACGAGCGCAGCCTCAACATCGACTTCCTGCTCGGCTACCTGAAGCACCTCCTGCCGAAGCGCCCCGAGCTGAAGGTCATCGTCACCTCGGC
>JADLGU010000365.1 GCA_020849155.1 Rhodocyclaceae bacterium
ATCGACGCCGTGGCGGAAATCCGCCGCGCGCTCGACAACTCGGTGCCGCTGATCGGCTTCTCCGGCAGCCCGTTCACCCTGGCCTGCTACATGATCGAGGGCGGCGCCTCGGACGATTTCCGCACCATCAAGACGATGCTCTACGACCGGCCCGACCTGCTGCACCACGTGCTGGACGTGAACGCCAGGGCAGTGACCGCTTACCTCAACGCCCAGATCGAGGCCGGCGCCCAGGCCGTGATGCTCTTCGACACCTGGGGCGGCGCGCTGTCGCACCGCGCCTATCGGGAGTTCTCGCTGGCCTACCTGCAGCGCATCGTGGCCGGCCTGAGCCGCGAGCGCGACGGCGCGCGCATCCCGAGCATCGTGTTCACCAAGGGCGGCGGCCAATGGCTCGAAGATATTGCTGCAATCGGCTGCGATGCCGTCGGCCTCGACTGGACCACCGACATCGGCGCGGCGCGAAGGCTGGTCGGCGACAAGGTGGCGCTGCAGGGCAACCTCGATCCGCTGGCACTGTTCGCCCAGCCGGAGAAGATCGCCCAGGAAGCGCGCACCATCCTCGATGCCTTCGGCCCGAACGATGGCCATGTCTTCAATCTCGGCCACGGCATTTCGCAGTTCACCCCGCCTGAAAACGTCGCGGCGCTGGTGACCGCGGTGCACGAGCACAGCCGCAAACTCAAAGCCTGACGCGGCTTTCGGCGCGGATCGGCAAAAGTGCGCCCCGAAATGCGCAGAAAAAAAAGTGCCGAAACGGCTTCGGAGGTCTTGACTTATGCACAAGAGCCTGTTCCGGACGGCTCTACCCGGGACATTTCGGCAGTATTCCGCCAATATTTACATCTTATTGTTTTTATTGATTTTTCTTTCGATTAATTTGTGGGCAGAGAAAGAAAAAGTCTTTTCCATAGCGGAGTTAAGGCCAATCCGGGGCGATTTCCCACAAAGTTGTCCACAGATTTTGTGGACAAGAATATTGCGCTTTGATTGCAGGCATTTAGCGTCGATATCAATACTTCGCGCGAGGATGTGAAACCAAGCCAAGCGTCACGCGAAAAAATCAGAATGAATCCGCCGATTGTCCGCGTCGCGCTCGATGTGCCGCTGCCGCAATGCTTCGATTACCTCGCGGCCGATGCGTCGGCGGAGGACATCGGCCGGCGCGCCTGCGTGCCGTTCGGGCGCGGCGAGAAGATCGGCATCGTTCTGGAAGTGCTATCGGAAAGCGACCTGCCGCCGGAAAAACTCAAGCCGGTGCGCGCCATCCTGCGCGACGCACCGCCCTTTCCGGCGGACTGGCTGGCCTTGACGGAGTTCTGCAGCCGCTACTACCAGCATCCGCTCGGCGAGGTCATCGCGCTGGCACTGCCGCCGGCGCTGCGCCGCCGCAACGCCTTGCCGCGCCTGCCGGACCGGCGCTTGTTTCGCATCACGGAAGGCGGCCGGCGGGCGCTGAAGGACCTCAAGCCGCGCAGCGTCGCCGCCCGCGCCCTGGCGGCGGCGGAGGTTGCCGGGGCCTTGTCATCCGCTGAGCTGCGCGGCCTCTCCGCGGATGCGCCGAGGCGCCTGCCGGAATGGCTGGCGCAAGGCTGGCTGGCTGTCGTCGTCGAGGCGCCCCGACTGGATGCCGCCGCCGGACCCGAGCTGCTCGACGAGCAGCGTCTCGCGGTCGATGAAACGGCGGGCGCCTTCGGCCGCTTCGCCGCCTTCTTGTTGCACGGCGTCACCGGCAGCGGCAAGACCGAGGTCTATTTGCGGCTGATCGAGCAGGCGCTCGCGCGCGGCTCACAGGCCTTGGTGTTGGTTCCGGAAATCGCCCTGACGCCGCAGCTGGAGGCGAGGGTGAGCGGTCGCTTCCCCGGGGCGCGGCTGGTCAGCCTGCACAGCAGCCTGGCCGATGGCGCGCGGGCGGCAGGCTTTCTCCAGGCCCTGAACGGCGAAGCCGACATCGTGCTCGGCACCCGCCTGGCGGTATTCACGCCGCTGCCGCGCCTCGGTTTGATCGTGGTGGACGAGGAGCACGACCCCTCCTTCAAGCAGCAGGAAGGCATGCGCTACTCGGCGCGCGACGTGGCGGTATGGCGCGCCAAGCAGCGGAACATTCCCATCGTCCTCGGCTCGGCGACGCCCTCGCTGGAGAGCTGGGCCGCGGCGCAGGCCGGCCGCTATCGCCTGCTCGAGTTGACAGGCCGCGCGGTGGCGGAGGCGATGCCGGCGGTGCGCTGCGTCGACACCCGCCGCGAGAAACTGCAGGACGGCATGAGCGAGCACTTGCTGCGGGCGATCACGGCGCGTCTGGAACGCGGCGAGCAGAGCCTTATCTTTCTGAACCGCCGTGGCTACGCGCCGGTGCTGGCCTGTCCGGCCTGCGGCTGGGCCAGCCGCTGCACCGGTTGCGCGGCCAATATGGTGGTGCACCTGGCGGACCGGCGCCTGCGCTGCCACCACTGCGGCCGCGAGGAGCGCATCCCCGTCGCCTGCCCGAGCTGCGGCAACCAGGACATCCACCCCTTCGGCCGCGGCACGCAGCGGCTGGAGGAAGCGCTGGCGGCGCGCTTCCCGCAAGCGCGCATCCTGCGCGTCGACCGCGACAGCACAAAAAGTCAGTCCCGCTGGCACGGCGTGCTGGAGACCATCCACAAGGGGGAGGCCGACATCCTGGTCGGCACCCAGATGCTGGCCAAGGGCCACGACTTCCCGCTGCTCACCCTGGTCGGCGTACTGAACGCCGATGCGGCGCTGTTCGCCGCCGACTTCCGCGCGCCGGAACGGCTGTTCAGCCAGCTGATGCAGGTCGGCGGCCGCAGCGGCCGCGCCGCGTTGCCGGGCGAGGTGTTGATCCAGACCCAGTATCCCGACAACCCGCTCTACCGCTCCCTGGTCGATCACGACTACCCTGCCTTCGCCGCCGCCCAACTGGCGGAACGCGAGCGCGCCGGCTTCCCGCCGTTCACCCACCAGGCCATGCTGCGCGCCGAAGCGGCCGAGCTGAAGCAGGCGCTCGCTTTCCTGAAGACGGCCAAGGAGACGGGCGACGCCCTCCCGTCCCCGGAAGTGACGCGCTACGACGCGGTGCCGATGCGGCTGCACCGGATGGCATACCTCGAACGCGCCCAGCTTCTCGTCGAATCGCGCAGCCGGCCAGCGCTGCAGGCTTTCCTCGCCACATGGGTCGCGGCGACCCGCGATCTGAAGGCGCCGAAAGCCCTGCGCTGGCACATCGACGTCGACCCGCTCGAATTCTGAGCTATGGTGTACCCATAACGGTTCGCGATGTCCTGCATCGCTCCCCCGACGCGACGGACCGACCAACCCAGTCCTGAGGAGGTCGCCATGCGTTGTATCCCCTTGCTGCTGTGCATAGCCTGCTTGCCGGCATTCGCCCAGAAAGGCCAGGGTCTCGGCCAGGGCGGCATGCCGGGCCTGTCGCCCGGCTTTTCCCCGACCTTGGAGGCTCCGCCGCCGCCTCTGCCGGC
>JADLGU010000366.1 GCA_020849155.1 Rhodocyclaceae bacterium
CCGCCGGTCGATGGCAAGGCCAACGACTGCCTGCTCGGGTATGTCAGCGGGAAACTGGGGATAGCGCGGGCCAGCGTCGAGCTGGTCAGCGGGGCCGGCGCACGACGGAAAAGACTGCGATTGAGCGGCGTTGCGGCCGAAGCGGTCGTGCGGGCCTTCTCGAACGTCGATTAGCGCCCGTTCTCGTAGGCAACATGCCCGTCGAGAAGCGTGTAGCGTACGCGGCCCGGCAATTCCCGGCCGAGGAACGGCGTGTTCTTTCCCTGGCTTCGCAGGGATTCGCGCGTCACCTTGAGGCTGCCGCGCGGGTCGAATATGCAGACATCCGCCGCCGCTCCCGGCGCCAGGACGCCGGCTGCAAGGCCAAGGATCCGCGCCGCATCGGAGGTTATCCGCGCCAGGGCCCTGGCCAGCGGCAGTTGCATCTCCGCGGCCCACTTCAGGGTTAGGGGCAGCAGCAGCTCCAGGCCGGTGGCCCCCGCTTCGGCTTCGGCGAAGGGCAGCTGCTTGGCGTCATCGTCCACAGGGGTATGGTCGGAGCAGAGGGCGTTCACCGTGCCTTCCGCCAGTCCGCGTCGCAAGGCGTCGCGGTCCGGCCCGCTACGAAGCGGCGGCACCAGGTTGGCATGCGGGTCGAAATAGCCGATGTCGGCATCGGATAGGTGAAGGTGATTGACCGAAACATCGCAGCTGACTCCGATCCCGCTGGCGCGGGCGGCGACGATCATATCGAGCGCCGCTGCGCTGGAAATCCGGGTGACATGAATCCGCACTCCGGTATCGCGTGCCAACTGCAAGATGGTGGAGAGGGCGATGGTTTCGGCGCTGACCGGTATGCCGGCCAGGCCCAGCCGCGTCGCCACTTCCCCATCGTGCGCCACGCCGTCCTGGCCGAGGAACGGGTCCTGCGCCTGGAGCCAGACGGGAAAATCGAAGGTGGCCGCATACTGCATGGCGCGCATCAGCACCCGGGTGTCGGTCACTGGGAGATGGGCCTGGCCGAAGGCGACGCAACCCGCCTCGTGCAATTCCGCCATTTCGGTCAGCCGCTCTCCGGCCAGACCGACGGTCAGCGCGCCGACGGGGTAGACGTGGGCAAAGTTCGGGTGACGGGCGCGATGCTTGAGCATTTCGACCAGGCCCGGCTCGTCCAGCGGCGGGTCGGTATCGGGCGGGCAGGCAAGGCTGGTGACGCCGCCGGCCACCGCGGCGGCCATTTCCGATTCCAGGGTGGCGCGATATTCGAAGCCGGGCTCGCGCAGCCGGGCGGCGAGATCGATCAGGCCGGGGCAGACCACCAGGCCGCTCGCATCGATGATGCGATTGGCGGCAAATCCGTCCGGCGCCGTGCCGATGCCCGCCACCTTGCCGGCGGCGAGAAACAGATCCTTCTGCGCATCGATGCCGGCGGCGGGGTCGATCAGGCGACCGTTCTTGATGTGGATTTTCATGCGTTCAGTTCCCCGCCAGCATGCTCATGACCGCCATGCGCACGGCAATGCCGAAAGTCACCTGGGGCAGGATCACCGCATGCGGCCCGTCCGCGACAGCCGAATCGATCTCGACGCCTCGGTTCATCGGGCCGGGGTGCATGACGATGGCGTCGGGCCGGGCGCATTCCAGCTTGTCCGCCGTCAGTCCATAGTACTTGAAGAATTCCTGAGGACTGGGCAGCAGCGCGCCCTGCATGCGCTCATTCTGCAGCCGCAGCATCATCACCACATCGACATCCTTGAGGCCGGCGCGCATGTCGTGAAAGACACGCACGCCCAACTGGGCCACATCGGTCGGGATAAGGGTTTTCGGGCCGATGACCCGCAGCTCCGGCACGCCAAGGGCGGTCAGGGCGTGGATCTGCGAACGCGCCACGCGCGAGTGCAGCAGGTCCCCGATGATCGCCACCGTCAGCCCGGTGAAGTCCTTTTTGTAGTGGCGGATGGTGTACATGTCGAGCAAGCCCTGCGTCGGGTGGGCATGCCGCCCGTCGCCGGCGTTGATCACATGGATGTGTTCGAGCCCCATCGCCGCCAGGTGCTGGGCGATGAGGAAGGGCGCGCCGCTGGCGGCATGGCGAACCACGAACATGTCCGCCTGCATGGCGCAGAGGTTGTCCACCGTGTCGAGCAGGGTCTCGCCCTTGGCGGTCGAGGAGGTGCTTATGTTGAGATTGATGACGTCTGCCGAGAGGCGCTTGGCGGCGATCTCGAAAGTGGTGCGGGTTCGCGTCGAGTTCTCGAAGAACAGGTTGAAGACGCTCTTGCCGCGCAGCAGCGGCAGCTTCTTCACCTCCCGTTCCGCCACCTCGGTAAAGGGCGCGGCCGTGTCGAGGATTTCCGTAAGTATCTCGCGCGGCAGGCCGTCGATGGTCAGCAGGTGCTGCAGTTCGCCGTGACTGTTGAGTTGCGGATTACGCATCGATCAACCTCAGCGAAAGGACGCCTGCGTCGCTGCGCTCCAGCTGCAGGTTCTTGTCCGGATCGAGGGTCAGCGCATGGGCAACCCAACGCGGACAAACCGGCAGCTCCCGGCCGCCACGGTCAATCAGCACCGCGAGATCGATTCGAGCCGGCCTGCCGTAATCGAAAATCTCGTTCATGGCCGCCCGAATGGTGCGCCCGGTGTAGAGCACGTCATCGACGATGACGATCGGCCGGTCCTCGACATCGAACGGGATGTC
>JADLGU010000367.1 GCA_020849155.1 Rhodocyclaceae bacterium
GGCCGCCGTCGAGCAGCTGGGCGCCGAACTCCTTCTGCGCCACTTCGTAGCTCCAGTCGCGGAAGGCACCCTCGGTGAACTTCTGGATGTTGCCCTTGTGCACGATGGTCACCGACTTGCGGTCGTTGTCGATGGCGTATTTGATGGCGGCGCGCATCAGGCGCGAGGTGCCCTCTCGCGAGACCGGCTTGATGCCGATGCCGGAAGTGTTGGGGAAGCGGATCTTCTTGACGCCCATCTCGTCCTGCAGGAACTTGATGAGCTTCTTGCAGTTGTCGGTCTCGGCGGCCCATTCGATGCCGGCGTAGATGTCTTCCGTGTTCTCGCGGTAGATCACCATGTCGACCTTCTCGGGGTTTTTCAGCGGGCTGGGCACGCCCTTGAAGTAGCGCACCGGGCGCACGCACTGGTAGAGGTCGAGTTCCTGGCGCAGGGCGACGTTGAGCGAGCGGATGCCGCCGCCGACCGGGGTGGTCATCGGGCCCTTGATGGAGACCGAGTATTCCTTCAGCGCGTCGAGCGTTTCCTTGGGCAGCCAGACGTCGCCGCCGTAGAGCTTGGTGGATTTCTCGCCTGCATAGACTTCCATCCAGTGGATCTTCTTCTTGCCGCCGTAGGCCTTGGCCACCGCGGCGTCGATGACCTTGATCATCACCGGGGAGATGTCCACCCCGATGCCGTCGCCTTCGATGTAGGGGATGATCGGATTGTCCGGCATCGGCTGGCCGGGGATGATCTTGGCACCGCCTTGTGGAACCTTGATGTGAGAATTCGCGCCCATTTGCAACTCCATCTTCAGTTAGTGGTGGGTAAGCTGGATGCCGGCGACGTGTCGTTGCGCGGGGGTCTCAGGCTGTTCCGAATCCCGGGCCGGCTTATAAATAAATATTATCCGCCATTCCGTTTCGTTTCGCCAGCTTGGGCTTAGGGGATGTGGCGGGCGGCTTGGCGGGGGCCGCGGTTTGCCGGTATCCTGCCGGTCTTGCACTGCAACATTGGAAAGAGCCCTCGATGGAAATCCCCGCCGGCGAAAACCCGATCGCCCAGGAAATCGCCCGAACCCTGCGGGATGGCTTCAACAGACATTACCGGCTGTTCCGCGAATGCAGCGCCCAGGCCAAGACGCGCTTCGAGCAATCCGACTGGCTGGGCCTGCAACAGGCGGTGCGCGAGCGCATCGCCTTCTACGACTCGCGGGTGAATGAGACCGCCGTGCTGCTGCACGAGCAGCTGCGGGCGGAGCACATCGATGACAACACCTGGCAGCTGGCCAAGCTGCTCTACATCGGACTCCTCACCAACCACAAGCAGCCCGAGCTGGCCGAAACCTTCTTCAATTCGGTGTTCTGCAAGATCATGCACCGGACCTATTTCCACAACGATTTCATTTTCGTGCGACCGGCGGTGTCGACGGAGTTCATCGAGTCCGATCCGCCGGCCTACCGCAGCTACTACCCGAACCAGAACGGCCTGCGGCAGACCATCCGCGACATCTGCCGCGACTACGGCTGGCAGAGCGAGTTCGCCAATATGGAGCGCGACGTGGAGCAGGTGATCGCCGGGGTGGTGCGCCAGATGGGCGGCCGCCTGGCCGCCGCCGAGGCGAACTTCCAGATCCAGGTGCTGCATTCGGCCTTTTACCGCAACAAGGCCGCCTACATCGTCGGCAAGGCCATCAACGGCGACTACGAGTACCCCTTCGTGGTGCCGGTGCTGCACGATTCGAAGGGCCGCCTGTTCCTCGACGCCATCCTGCTCGACTCGGCCCAGATCCGCACCCTGTTCAGCCTGAGCCGCGCCTACTTCATGGTGGACATGGAGGTGCCCTCGGCCTACGTCGATTTCCTCTCCGGCCTGATGCCGCACAAGCCGGCGGCGGAGATCTACACCATGCTCGGGCTGGGCAAGCAGGGCAAGACCATGTTCTTCCGCGACCTGATCGGCCACCTGCGCCATTCGCGCGACCAGTTCGTCGTCGCCCCGGGCATCCGCGGCATGGTGATGGCGGTGTTCACCCTGCCGTCCTTTCCCTATGTCTTCAAGCTGATCAAGGATGTCTTCGCGCCGCCGAAGGAGGTCGACCGGGCCACGGTCAAGGCCAAGTATGTCCTGGTCAAGCAGCACGACCGGGTCGGCCGCATGGCCGACACCCTGGAGTTCTCCAACGTGGCCCTGCCCAAGGCGCGCTTCTGCCCGGAGCTGGTCGAGGAGCTGCGCCGCGAATGCCCCTCGCTGCTGGAGGAGGAGGGCGACGACTTCGTGATCAAGCACGTCTACATCGAGCGGCGCATGAAGCCGCTCAACCTCTACCTCGACAGCGCCGACGACGAGAAGCGCGAGGCGGCGGTGCTGGAGTACGGCAACGCCATCAAGGAACTGGCCTACGCCAACATCTTCCCCGGCGACATGCTGTTCAAGAACTTCGGCGTGACCCGCTTCGGCCGGGTGGTGTTCTACGACTACGACGAGATCGAGTACATGACCGACTGCAACTTCCGCCGCATCCCGCCGGCGCCCAATCCCGAGGCGGAGATGTCCGGCGAGGCCTGGTATTCGGTCGGGCCGCGCGACGTCTTCCCCGAGGAGTTCGGCACCTTCCTGCTGGGCAACCCGGATACCCGGAGGGTCTTCATGAAGCACCATGCCGATCTGCTGCAGCCGGAGTTCTGGCAGCAGACCAAGCAGAAGATCCTCGACGGCTACATGCCGGATTTCTTCCCCTATCCGGAAGAGATGCGCTTCTGCCGCATGTTCGCCGGTGAGGCTGGCCGGCCGCAGGCCCGCGCCGCCGAGGCGGCGTGAGCCGGGTTTTACTTTTCAACAAGCCTTACGGCGTCCTCAGCCAGTTCACCCCCGAGGCCGGGCATCGTTGCCTCGCCGACTACATTCAGGTGCCCGGCGTCTATGCCGCCGGCCGGCTCGACGCCGACAGCGAGGGCCTGCTGCTGCTCACCGACGACGGCCGCCTGCAGAGCCGCATCGCCGATCCGCGCCACAAGCTGCCGAAGACCTATTGGGCGCAGGTCGAGGGCGAGCCGGACGCGGAGGCTTTGCAGCGGCTGCGGCAGGGCGTCGACCTCGGCGATTTCGTCACCAGGCCCTGCGATGCGCGGCGCATCGACGAGCCCGACCATCTCTGGCCGCGCGAGCCGCCGATCCGCAGCCGCAAGCGCATCCCGACCGCCTGGCTGGAGATCGTGCTGCGCGAGGGCAAGAACCGCCAGGTGCGGCGCATGACCGCCAAGGTCGGCCACCCGACCCTGCGCCTGGTGCGCGGCGCGATCGGCCCGTATGTCCTCGCCGGCTTGCGGCCGGGCGCCTGGCGCGAGGCCGAGGCAATTTGACATGCGTCAATACTCCTGAATCCACGGCCCGCAGAATCGCTGGAATGAAACAAGCCGTCGCCGCCGCTGCGCTGGTGATCGCCGCATCGGCCGCCTTCATCGCCTGGATCGTCGCCGGCATGGCGCCGCGGACGGAGTTCGTCCCTTACGTCGAGCCCAGGCCGGCCGCCGAGCCCGGCTACCTGCGGGCCGTCTACAGCCCGCTGCACTTCCGCCCGGCCATCGACGCGGCGACCGACGCGCAATGCCTGTCCTGCCACCGCGAGGTGCTGGAGGACCGGGTGCGCGCCGCCGCGCCCTCCGGGCTGAAGAGCGACACCCTGCGCGCCGCCTACCAGGAGACGCCGACCTATGCCGGCGAGCAGGAAACCTTCCACCGCCGCCATCTCGTCACGCCGCTGGCGCGACAGCTGATGGACTTGCGCTGCAACACCTGCCACCAGGGCCACGAGCCGCGCGAGGAGGCGCAGGGCGCCGCGGCCGATGCGCCGCCGCAGAGCGACGCCGGCTTCACGCTGAGGAAGCAGGTGAACCCCGAAACGACCTGTCTGAAGTGCCATGGCCCGTTTCCCTGGCAGCCGATGGGCCTGCCCGGGCCGTGGGAGGAGCATAAGGCGGCGTTCGGCAACAATTGCCTGACCTGCCACGCCGCCATCCGCACGAAGCGGCACGAGGTGAACTACCTCAAGGCGGCGGCCATCGAAGAGGCCGGCAAGGCGGGCGCCGAGGCCTGCTTCGGCTGCCACGGCGGGCGCAGCTGGTACCGCATCGGCTATCCCTATCCGCGCACGCCCTGGCCCGACATGCCGGCCGAGGTGCCGGAGTGGGCGAAGGATCGCCCGACCCAATCCGAGGCGCGTTTCCTCAAGGCGGCCGCGCAAGGAACCCGCCCATGACCAGCCGCGACGACAACCTGCTCAATCCGCAGCGCCGCAGCTTCCTCAAGACCGCCGCCGCCGGCGGCGCGGTCGCCGCGGCCGGCGGCCTGGCGGAACTGACTTTCGGCGGCAAGGAGGCACAAGCCCACGCCTACGAGCCCTATCCGACCGACGACCAGCTCACCACGGTGGTGACGAGCTGCGACCACAACTGCGGCGCGCGCCACATGCTGGTGGCGCACAAGCAGGGCGACGTCATCGTCCGCCTGTCCACCGACGACGGCCGCTACCAGGCCGGCGGCGCCTTCGGTTTCGAGAGCGAGCAGGTGCCCCAGCTGCGCGCCTGCCTGCGCGGCCGCTCCTACCGCTCGCGCATCTATTCGCCCGAGCGCCTGCTCTATCCGATGCTGCGCGTCGGCGCGCGCGGCGAAGGGAAGTTCAAGCGCGTCTCCTGGGACGAGGCGCTCGACTTCATCGCGAAGAAGATGATCGAGCTCAAGGCCAGATACGGCCCGACGGCGATCCTCGACCAGGCCTACGCCGGCACTTCCTACTGCGTGCTGCACAAGTCCGACCAGATCGAGGGCCTGCTGGCGCGCTTCCTCGGCATGTTCGGCTGCCGCAGCAACTCCTGGTCGGTGCCCTCCTACCAGGGCACCACCTTCTCCAGCCGCACGACCTTCGGCACCATCGAGGACGGCAACGAGGACGACGCCTTCGCCCACAGCAAGCTGATCATCATGTGGGGCTGGAACCCGGCCTACACCTTCCACGGCGGCAACACCTTCTA
>JADLGU010000368.1 GCA_020849155.1 Rhodocyclaceae bacterium
ATCATCGCCACCTTCGTCACGGTGGTCGATTACGTCATCCAGGCGGTCAGCCTGGCGGTGTACGACGCGCTGGGCGCCTTCATCCAGCTGATCGTGGTGAACTGCATCATCCTCGGCCGCGCCGAGGCGCACGCCTCGAAGCACCCGCCGGTCACGGCGATGGTGAACGCGCTCGGCATGAGCATCGGCTTCGTCATCGGCCTGTTCGCCCTCGGCGCGGTGCGCGAGGTGCTCGGTGCCGGCACGCTGTTCGGTTTTTCTCTCTTCGGCGCGAACTTCCAGCCCTGGGTGGTGATGGTGCTGCCGCCCGGCGGCTTCATCGTGCTGGGCGCCTGGCTGCTGCTGTTCTCGGCGCTGAAGCGCCGCAAGGAAGCGCGCCTGGCGGCGCAGGGAGGCGGCCATGGCGCCTGAGTCCCTCGGCCAGATCTTCCTCGCCGCGGTGCTGGCCAACAACTTCGTGCTGGCGATGTTCCTCGGCCTGTGCCCCGTCCTCGGCGTCTCGGCGCGGCTCGAGACGGCCTTCCCGATGGGCATCGCGACGACCTTCGTCATGCTGGTGGCCTCGCTCTGCGCCTTCGGCCTGAACCTGCTGCTGACGATGTTCCAACTGGAGTTCCTGCGCCTGATCTCCTACATCGGGGTGATCGCCTCGGCGGTGCAGCTGGTCGAGATGTTCCTCAAGAAGACCAGCCCGGCGCTGTTCCGCGCCCTGGGCATCTACCTGCCGCTGATCACCACCAACTGCGCCGTGCTCGGCGTGGCGCTGTTCCCGACGGCGCGCGAGTACAGCTGCGCCCAGGCGATGGTGTTCAGCTGCGGCGGCGGCGCCGGCTTCACCCTGGCGCTGGTGCTGATGGCCAGCGTGCGCGAGCGCCTGCAGCTGTCCAGCGTGCCCGGCGTGGCGCAGGGCACGGCGCTGTCGCTGATGCTGGCGGGGCTGCTGTCGATGGCCTTCATGGGCTTTGCCGGGCTGGGCGGCTGATGATCAAATACCTCGTTACCATCGGCCTGATCTTCGCCATCCTGGCCGGCGGCATCGCCGTGCAGGCCCTCTACCGCCGCTTCGCCGCGCGCCATCCCGAACTCGGCCCGTTCCGCGAGGAAAAGGGTTGCGGCAGCTGCTCGGCCGGCAGCGGCTGCGGCGGCGCCTCTTCCTGTTTACCGGTCAGACAACCGGATTAATCGTCGGCGGGACGCGGCGATACTCGCCGTCGGCCCTTTTGGCGTCTAGAATGCTTCGAATTGGGTTTCGGTGGGAGGGGGGATGGCTCCCCGACCTGGGCTCGAACCAGGGACACACGGATTAACAGTCCGTTGCTCTACCGACTGAGCTATCGGGGAATTGCCGAGGCGCGAATGGTAGACAGTTCGCCGCAGTGCGTCAAGCCATCGCCCCCCCGGATCGCGTGTAGAATCTCGCTGCCAGCTGGACGTCATAAGAATGGACAAGAAATCGGTCTTCGTGAAAACCAAGGAGGGGGAAGACGCGGTGCGCCAGCGCACCCGTCTGGTCCAGCGCAATCTGCGCAACATCCTCATCATGGTCGATGGCCAGGCCACGCTGGCGGACCTGGCGAAGCGGTTCGGGGATGAGAATGCGACCCGCTCGGCGCTGGCCGACCTGATGAATAGCGGGCTGATACGGGAACTCGAACAGAGCATTCCTGCCGGAGACGAGCCGGTTACCCAGACGGACGAGCTGCCGGTGCTGACCGCTCAGGTCGAACCGGAGCCCATCGAGACCCCTTCCCGGCCTCCGGCCCACAGCGCACCGCCACCCGTGATCGAGGAAATCGTCCTGGCGGCCCCGGAATACGAGTCGGTTCCCCCGGCGGCGCCCTATACCCTGCCCAAGCCCGAGCCGCTCCCCCTGCCCGCCGCCGGGCCGGGCTGGCAGGACAAGTTCAAGGCGCTGGTCGCCGGCCTGCGCGGCAGCCGTTCCGGCAGTGCCAGGGAGGCCGCCCTGGAACCGGTCCGCCGCGATGCCGGGCTCAAGCTCGGGCTGCCGCTGCTGGCCCTGATTTCGCTGGTCGGCCTCGCCGTCCTGGCCGGACTGACTTTTGCGCTGTACCCCTATGGCCGCCATCTGCCCGCTATCGAACGCAACGCCTCGGCGATGCTGAAGCAGCCGGTCAAGATCGGCGATATCGGTTTTTCCTTCCTTCCCCGGCCGCATATCTCGCTGCGCAGCATCACGATCGGCAAGGAGGGCGGCGTCAAGATTGCCGGCATCACGGCCATACCCGAATTCATGTCCCTGGCCGGCGACAGGCAGGTCTTCCGCGAGCTGACCATCGAACGGGCCAGCATCGCGGCGGCGGAGTTGGGCCGGCTGGCCTCGGCAGGCGCGGGCGGAGGCAGCTACGAGATCCAGCGCATCCGGCTGGTCGACGCCAGCCTGACTGTCGGCGACGCCAGGATCGGCGGCATCTCGGGCGAGGTGGAGATGAAGCCCGGCGGGGCGCCTGACAAGATCCAGCTGCAGAACGCCGAGGCCACCCTCAGGCTGGAACTGCAGCCCAAGGGCGAAGCTTTTCGTTTCTCCGCCTCCGGCAGCAACTGGAAAGCGCCGTTCTGGCCGGATCTGGTGCTCCAGACCTTGGAGGCCCGTGGCGAGTTGCGGCCGTCGATGCTGATTCTGGAAAAGATCGATGCCAGGGCCTACGAAGGGCTGGTCGAGGGCAAGGCATCGCTCGACTGGGGCGGTGGCGCCACCTTGGCCGGCGACATTGATCTAAAGCGCCTGAATGCCACGAAGCTGCTGGCAGGCCTGGGTTCAATGCTCTCGGCAGAAGGAGAGTTGTCGGCTCGCCTGGGGCTGGAAGCCAAGGCCGAGAGCTTGGGCAAGCTGAAGGAACGGGTCAAGGCCGAGGGTACATTCGACATGAAGCGCGGAGTGGCCAGAGGCTTCGACCTGGGCGAGGCGGTTCGCAACACCAGCCGCAACCCGACACGCGGTGGCGAGACCAAGTTTGAGCAGCTGACCGGCAGCTTTAAGCACGATTACGATTCGCAGGATTTCAGGCTCGACAATGTGCGGCTCTCATCCGGCCTGTTCAAGGCGGCCGGCCAGATCGGCATCGCCGGCAGCGGACAGCTGAGCGGGGCGGTGAATGTCGAGCTGAAAAGCTCGGCGACCACCCTGCGGATGCCGCTGGCGGTGGGCGGGACCACCAAGGAACCGATGCTGACCCCCCTTCGCGGCCGCTAGCCTTTCTCCAGCATAAAAAAGAACGGGCGCCTCGGCGCCCGTTCCGTTTGGTTCCTTGCGTTCAGCGGATCACTGCGGCGATGGCCCCGGCCACATAGTCCAGGTTGCTGTTGTTGAGAGCGGCAAGGCAAATGCGACCGGTACCGACGGCATAGATGCCGAACTCCGACTTGAGACGCTCGACTTGATCGGCCGAGAGCCCGGTGTAAGAGAACATGCCGCGTTGCTTTGCCACGAAGGAGAAGTCCTGCGCCACGCCGCGCGACTTGAGCTTTTCGACCAGGCCGGTGCGCATGGCGCGGATGCGGTCGCGCATGCCGGCCAGCTCCTCTTCCCATTGCCTGCGCAGCTCCGGGTTGGCGAGCACCGCCGCGACGATGGCGCCGCCGTGCGTCGGCGGGTTGGAGTAGTTGGTGCGCACGACGCGCTTGACTTGCGACAGCACGCGCGCCGATTCGTCCTTGCCGGCGGTGACGATGGACAGCGCGCCGACGCGCTCGCCGTAGAGCGAGAAGGACTTCGAGAACGAGCTCGAGACGAAGAACTGCAGGCCGGAGGCGGCGAACAGCTTGAGCGCCAGCGCGTCGGGCTCGATGCCGTCGGCGAAGCCCTGGTAGGCCATGTCGATGAAGGCGACCAGGCCGCGCGCGCGAACGGTCTCGACGACCTCCTGCCACTGCGCTTCGGAGAGGTCGGCGCC
>JADLGU010000369.1 GCA_020849155.1 Rhodocyclaceae bacterium
ATCCACCGCGCCACCGCCGCCGAGGTGTTCGGCGCAACGCCGGCGGAAGTGACCAGCGAGCAGCGCCGCTACGCCAAGGTGATCAACTTCGGCCTCATCTACGGCATGTCGGCCTTCGGCCTGGCGCGCCAGCTCGGCCTCGAACGCGGCGCGGCGCAGGCCTACATCGACCGCTACTTCGCGCGCTATCCCGGCGTGGCCAACTACATGGAGTCGACGCGTCTGCAGGCGCGCGAGCGCGGCTACGTCGAGACGGTGTTCGGCCGCCGCCTCTGGCTGCCGGAGATCAGGAGCGCGAACGTCGGCCGCCGCCAGGGCGCCGAGCGCGCCGCCATCAACGCGCCGATGCAGGGCACCGCCGCCGACATCGTCAAGCTGGCGATGATCGCCGTGCAGCGCTGGCTGGACGAGGCGCGGATGCGCTCTCTGCTCATCCTGCAGGTGCACGACGAACTGGTGCTGGAAGTGCCGGAAGACGAACTCGACGCCGTGCGCGGCGAGCTGCCGAAACTGATGGCCGGCGTGGCGCCGCTCTCGGTGCCCCTGGTGGCCGAGGTCGGCGTCGGCGCGAACTGGGACGAGGCCCATTGAAACGATGGGCCTGCTGCGGGACGAGGCGCACTGAGCGCCGAAAAGTCGGTCTCCGCGATACGGCGGTTCAGAGCAGGCTGTGCGCGCTGAGCAGCACCTGGCGCGCCCGGCGGGCGCCGCTGGCGATGGCGATGACCCGATTCAGCCAGGCCAGCCGTTCATGGCCGGTCTCGAAGCGCATCACGGTGCGGAAGAAATAGGCGGCGGGGTCAACCGCCTCGCCCCGCGCCAGCGCCGCCAGCACTTCGGGCGGGCCATGGCGGTAGCCCTGGCTCAGCACCCGGACGATGCCGCCCGAGCGCTCGCGCAGGGCATAGCGCGCGTCGATCTCCAGCACGCCGTCGCGGCGCGCCAGCTGCCAGTCGGCGCCTGGCAGCACCTCGCCGCCCAGCCCGGACCCCTCGAAAGTCCCGCCCAGGATCGCCACCACCCGCCGTTCGCCGAGCGGCCCCTCCTCCAGACTCACCATCTCGCCGACATCGACGGCGAGCTCCATCAGCGGCTTGAAGCGCAGCATCGGAATTCCCCTTTCGGACAACGCGGCGGCCGGCCATCTTCGGGATATGATCGCGCTGCGGCCGTGTGGCGGCCGCCTGTCTGATGCGCATCGATTCGACGCAGAATGGTTCCCATTCATCCTCCAAGGACAGAGAAGCGTCGATCACAATAACACCGAACATTCCGGCTTTCAGGGGGAACGATGAAACAAGACGCGCGACGCGGGCTGCTGATCCTGATCTTCTTCGCCTCGGGCTTCACCGGGCTGATTTACGAGTCGCTCTGGTCGCATTACCTCAAGCTGTTCCTCGGCCATGCCGCCTACGCGCAATCCCTGGTGCTGATGATCTTCATGGGGGGGATGGCCCTGGGCGCGGCCGTTGCCAGCCGCTTGAGTTCCCGCCTGAAGAACCTGCTGGCCGGCTATGCCATGGCGGAGATCGGGATCGGCCTCCTGGCCCTGGGATTCCACCCGCTGTTCTCCGTCGTTGTCGACTATTCCCTGGGCACGCTCATGCCCGGCATGAGCTCGCCCGCCGCGATTGAAAGCTACAAATGGGGCGTGGCGCTGCTGTTGCTGCTGCCGCCCTCCCTGCTGCTGGGGACCACTTTCCCGCTGATGAGCGGCGCCATACTCAGAAGGTATCCGGGCCGGGACGGCGGCAATCTGTCCATTCTTTATTTCTCCAACAGCCTCGGCGCCGCGCTGGGCGTCCTGACCGCCTCTTTCCTCCTGATCGGCCATATGGGATTGCCGGGCACCCTCACCCTCGCCGGCGTCATCAACCTGCTCATCGGCGTTTCGGTATTCCTGATGTCCCGCAGCCCCGAAGCGCCTCCGCCTCGTGCCGCCTCCTCCGCGGCTGGCGGCAATCGCCCTCTTCTGCCCTGGTTCCTCGCTGCCGCCTTCGTCACCGGCGCCGCCTCCTTCATCTACGAGGTGAACTGGATAAGAATGCTCAGCCTGGTGTTGGGCAGCACATTTCATGCATTCGAGTTGATGCTGAGCGCTTTCATCACCGGCCTGGCGCTGGGCAGCCTGGCCATCAAGCGGCACATCGACCGGGTTCGAAACCCCCTGGCACTGGCCGCCGCCATACAGCTTGCCATGGGGGCCCTGGCGGTGCTCACCCTGCCCGTATACAGCCTTTCTTTCGAATGGATGGGCGGGCTGGTTCAAACCTTGCCCAAGGATGAGCGCGGCTACGTCTTGTTCAACCTGGCCAGTCACGGCATCGCCTTCGCGGTGATGCTGCCGGCCACTTTCATGGCGGGCATGACCCTGCCCCTGTTCACCCATGTCCTGATCCGCGATGGCCAGGGCGAACGGAGTATCGGACTGGTCTATTCGGCCAACACCCTAGGCGCCATTGCCGGCGTCGTGTATGCGGTGCATCTTGGCCTGCCCGCGATGGGGCTCAAGCTGTCCCTGGCAAGCGGCGCCCTGCTGGATATCGCGCTGGGTCTCGCACTCCTGCGCATTGCGGGCACCCCTTTCAGGCTCTGGCTGGCGGCCTTCGCCACCTTGTTGGTGCCGATGCTAGCCGTGCGCTTCGTGGCGCTCGACGGCGCTCTGCTCGGCAGCGGGGTGTATCGCACCGGCAAGCCGCAGATCGAGAACGCCGCCACGCTTTTCTACCAGGACGGCAAGACGTCCTCGATCAGCGTCGCCAAGTCCAACTCGACCGTGGTAATCAGGACCAATGGCAAGCCCGATGCCGCCATCGAAATGGATCCGGCGCGGCCGGCCAACAGCGACGAGATCACGATGGTCATGGCGGCGGCCGTGCCGATGGCCATCCGGCCCGATGCCCGCAGGGTGGCCAATATCGGCTTCGGTTCCGGCCTCACTTCGCACACCGTGTTGGCCAACCCGAACATCGCCGAGCTATCGACCATCGAGATCGAGCGCGCCGTCATCGACGGCGCGCGGGC
>JADLGU010000370.1 GCA_020849155.1 Rhodocyclaceae bacterium
GAACACCACCTTGCCCGGCGTGACGGCGACGTTCCTGCCCAGCTCGAAGGCGGAGGGGTCGGTCATCTTGACGCGCAGCTGGCCGTCGCCCTCCTCGATGTCGCGCAGCAGGTTGTTGAAGCCCTTGAGCAGGTTCTGGCCGTGCGACTTCACCGTCTCGCGGAAGACCTCCGGGTTGGTCAGGGCGAAGTTGGAGGGCGACAGGGCGTCGATGTACTGGCGGGTGAAGAAATTCACCTTCTTCTCGGTCTCGATCGGCAGCCCTTCGACATTGGTCACCACGTCGTGGATGTGGCGCGCCGTGATGAGATAGGACTGCTTGATGAAGTCGAAGAGGAAGTGCTCCTCCCACTGCTCGTCCTTGAAGCGGCTGTCGCCCTTCTTCGGCTCGGCCACCGGCTTCGATTCGAGGCCGGCGAAGCGCAGCATCGAGTGCTGCCACAGCGAGAAGTAGTCCCACACCAGGTTCATCTGCGCCTGCGCCAGGCGGTAGGGGTTGGCGAGCAGCTTGGCCATCATGTCCATGAAGGCCTGGGCGATGCCCAGTTCGTCGCTGGGCGCCTTGATCCCCTGCTTCAGCTGGCGATGCATGTGCTCGGTGATCAGCTTGGAGGCGCGCTGGGCGACTTCGGCGTAGGTGTGGGCGACTTCCTGCGGGTCGGGCAGGGCGGGTTTGTGGGACGGTTGCGCGGACATCATCCTCTCCTGTCTTGCGGTGTGGCGACGAAACGGAACACGCCGGCGTCATCGGTGCGGCGAAGACGGCCGGCGTGTTCCAGATAATTCAGGTGGGCGATCGATTCGCCCATGGCGAACATGATCTGGTGGGCGTCGAGCTCGCGGTTGAACAGCGTCGGAATCAGCTCGCAGGCGCTTTTCGGGATGTCGCAGGCGGCGACGAGGGCGTCGAAGCGCGCGGCGTGATGCCGGTCGAGCTCGGCGATGCGGGCGTGGATGCCGCGGAAGGGCCGCCCGTGCGAGGGCAGCACCAGGGTGCCGGCGGGCAGCGCCGCGTAACGGGCGATCGAGTCGAGGAACAGGCGGATCGGGTCGCCGTCCGGGTTCGACGACATGGCGCTGACGTTGGTCGAGATGCGCGGCAGCAGCATGTCGCCGGAGATCAGCACGTCGAGTTCGGCGCAGTACAGCGAGGCATGCTCGGGCGAATGGCCGTAGCCGACGATGACGCGCCAGTCGTGGCCGCCGATGCGCAAAAAGTCGGTCTCCAGGAGACGGCGATATTCGATGGGCAGGCCGTCCACGCGGCCGCGGTAGGTTGGGCCGCGATTGAAGAGCAGGCCGGCGCGCGCTTCATCCAGTCCGTGGCGGCGGAAGAAGCCGACCATGCCGTCCACATCGTAGTTGGGCAGCTGGTGGAACCAGGCATAGGCGTTGAGGATTTCGCCCTGGGTGATCCAGGTGCCGGCGCCGGTCTTCTCGCCGAGCCAGCGCGCCAGGCCCAGATGGTCCGGGTGGCAATGGGTGACGACGATGCGCTTCACCGGCTTGGCGCGGCAGTGCGCGGCCAGCACGGCTTCCCAGTTCGCCTTGATGTTGTCGAGGTTGAGACCGGTGTCGACGATGGTCCAGCCGTCCTCCTCCTCGAGCAGCCAGAGGTTGATGTGGTTCAGCTCGAAGGGCAGCGGCATGCGCAGCCAGCGCACGCCGGGGACGATCTCCGGCGCCTCGCCGGGGGCGGGCTGCTGGGCGATCGGGTAGGCGATGGATTCGGACGGCCTCAATTGATAAAACGCCGGAAAAGTGTTTAACTCGTCGCGTTACGCTGGCTTATTGCTGCAGCGCACAAAAAAGATCATTTTATACCATTGCGTCCAGAGCTGACACCAGCCCCTGACATGCCCCGGGAACAAACTTTCACCATCACCGAACTGGCGCGCGAATTCGACATCACCCCGCGCGCCATCCGCTCTTACGAGGATCAGGGCCTGATCGCCCCCGAGCGGGCCGGTCAGAACCGCGTCTACTCCAAGCGCGACCGCACCCGCCTGAAGCTGACCCTGCGCGGTCGCCGTCTCGGTTTGTCCCTCGCCGAGATCCGGGAACTCATTGATATGTATGACGTTGGCCGCGACCAGCGGAGCCAGCTGTCGAAATTCCTGGCCGTCCTGGACCGGCAGCGCGCCGCCCTCGAACGCCAGCGGGAGGACATCGAGGCGGTTTTGGCCGAAATCGCCTCGTTGGAGACCCGTGCCCACGAATTGCTGGGGGACGCGCCACCGCGCAAAAAAAATTTGGCGAAACGCTGACGTTGACGTCAACGTCAAAGCTGCGGTATGTTGACGTTGACGTCAACGTCAACTAGCCGCCCGCCCCACGGAGGATGCATGCCGCACACGGCCCGCCCCGCGCAACACGCCCTCGCCCCGCGCAACCCGGACTGGGAAGCGGCGGTGCGGGCCAGCTTTGCGCGGCAGAAAGTGATGAGCCTGATCGGCGCCGAGCTGGGGGCGCTGGCGCCCGGCCATTGCGAGATCCGCCTGCCTTTCCGCGACGACCTGACGCAGCAGAACGGCTACTTCCACGCCGGCATCACCGGCACCATCGTCGACAGCGCCGGCGGCTATGCCGGCTACACCCTGATGCCGGCCGGCTCGGACGTGCTCACCGTCGAATTCAAGCTCAACCTGCTGGCGCCCGCCGACGGCGACCTCCTCGTCGCCGAGGGTCAGGTGCTCAAGTCCGGCCGCAATCTCGTCATCACCCGCGGCGAGGTGTATGCCATCCGCGCCGGCAAGGCGACGCATTGCGCCACCATGCAGCAGACCCTCATGACCATGCACGGCAAGGCCTGACGCCTCGCCCACCAACCGGAGATCATTCATGCTCGGCATCAATTTCGACCTCGGCGAAGACATCGACATGCTGCGCGACGCCGTCTGGGATTTTGCGAAGAACGAGATCCTGCCGCGCGCGGCCGACATCGACCGCGACAACCTGTTTCCCGCCGACCTGTGGAAGAAGCTCGGCGAGATGGGCCTGATGGGCCTCACCGTCGAGGAGGAGTACGGCGGCACCAAGATGGGCTACCTCGCCCACATCGTCGCCATGGAGGAGATCTCGCGCGCCTCGGCTTCGGTCGGCCTTTCCTATGGCGCGCACTCCAACCTCTGCGTGAACCAGATCCGCCGCAACGGCACCGCCGCGCAGAAGGCGAAGTACCTGCCGAAGCTGATTTCCGGCGAGCACGTCGGCGCGCTGGCGATGTCGGAGCCGGGCGCCGGTTCCGACGTGGTGTCGATGAAGCTGCGCGCGGATCTCAAGGGCGACCGCTACGTGCTGAACGGCTCGAAGATGTGGATCACCAACGGCGGCGATGCCGACACCCTGGTGGTGTATGCGAAGACCAACGTCGACGGCGGCGCCAAGGGCATGACCGCCTTCCTCGTCGAGAAGGGCTTCAAGGGTTTTTCCAAGGGCCAGCACCTCGACAAGCTCGGCATGCGCGGCTCGAACACCTA
>JADLGU010000371.1 GCA_020849155.1 Rhodocyclaceae bacterium
ATGCGGTCCACCACCTGCCCCAGCAGCGGCTGGATGGCGGTGAAGCCCTCCGTCGTGCGGGCGCCGGCGTCCTTGATCTCGAAGACCTTCGATTCGGCCTCGTCGAGCAGCGACTTGGCTTCGCGGCCGGCAGGATTGAGGGCGCTGGCGGCGATCTCGTCGCCCACCGTCACCACGTCGGCCGGCCGCACGGCCTCGATCAGCCTGGCGATGTGGCGGAAGATGCGGCGGTGGTCGTCGCGGTAGAAGTCCGACTCGGAGACCTGGTCGGCGATGCGGTCCCAGGCCGTGTTGTCGAGCAGCAGCCCGCCGAGCAGCGACTGCTCGGCCTCGATGGAATGCGGTGGCAGCTTGAGGGCCGCCAATTGCGGATCGCCGGCCGGTGTGGGAGTGAATACGCGCGCCTGTGCCATGTGGCCGGAAGTGTACCCGCAGCCAGGACCGGTGGCGAGTGGATAAGCCCTGTATAAGGCTGTGAATTCGCTGTGGATAAAATGTGGGCTGCGGCCCGGCGCCTTCCGTTATCATTTCCGCACCATCGACTTGGAGAATTCCATGCGCGGCACACTCTGGCCCGTCTTCCTGATCGTCCTCGGCGGACTGCTCCTGCTCTCCAACCTGGGGATTCTGCCCCTGGGCGAACTGAAGGCGCTGGCGGCGACCTGGTGGCCGCTGATCCTGATCCTGATCGGCGTCTCCTCCTTGCTGAAAAAAGGTCGCTGAACGGCTAACATACGGGCATGCGCACCCCCCGCCCGAGCCTGTCCGGTCGCCGCCTGGCCCTGCAGCGTCTTTCGGCGCTCTCCGCCGCCTCGCTGTTGCCCTGGGGCGGCGAAGCCGGCGCGTCGGCCGCCTCGACCCTGAATGCCCTGCCGCGCACCGCGCTGGTGATCGGCAACAGCCGCTACCCGGGCGCGCCGCTGAAGAACCCCGCCAACGACGCCGGGGCCATTGCCGAGCATCTCGGCAAAATGGGCTTCTCGGTGATCCCGCTGCTGGATTCGGGCAAGAACGCGATGGAGAACGCCATCCGCAGCTACGGCGAGCAGCTGGCCAAAAGCAAGGGCGTCGGGCTGTTCTACTTCGCCGGCCACGGCCTGCAGCTCTCCTGGCGCAACTTCCTGGTGCCGGTGGATGCCAGGCTCGACCGAGTGGACGACGTCCCGCGCCAGACCGTCGACCTGGCCGGCCTGCTCGGCGGCATCGGCAAGGCCGTCAACCCGATGAACATCGTCATCCTCGACGCCTGACGCGACAACCCCTTCGGCGGCGAGCTGAAGAGCGGCAAGGGCCTCTCGCAGATGGATGCCCCCATCGGCACGCTGCTCGCCTACGCCACGGCGCCGGGCAACGTCGCCTCCGACGGCTCGGGCAGCAACGGCCTGTACACCGAGAACCTGCTGCGCGAGATCCGCACCCCGGAAGCCAAGATCGAGGACGTCTTCAAGCGCGTGCGCCTGGCGGTGCGGCGCGCCTCCAACGGCCAGCAGATTCCCTGGGAGAGCACCTCGCTCGAGGAGGATTTCTACTTCCTGCCGCCGGCCAGCGTGAAGAAGCTCTCCGAGCAGGAACTGGAGCGCCAGTTCGCCGAGGAAGCCGCGATCTGGGAGAAGGCCCAGCAGGCCGGCCGGATCGCCGCCGTCGAGGAGTACATCCGGCGCTACCCGAGCGGCCACTTCGCGGAACTGGCCCAGGTTCGGCTCGACCGCATGCTGGCCAAGCAGGGCGAGATAAAAGTCGGTCTCGTCAATACGGCGGCCAATCCGTTCACCAAGGGAACCGGCGTCATCGATTTGAACTACCGGATCGGCGACCGCTACGTCTTCCGCTCGATCGACCTGCTGACCAAGGTCGAGAACCGGAAGGTGGTCAACACCGTCAGCGAGATCGCCGAGGACAAGGTGATCTACAACAACGGCGCCCTCGTCACCGATCTGCTCGGCAATACCATCAAGCGTCCAGACGGGGCCACCTTTGGCGCGAGCCAGCTCTTCACCAGCGAATACACAGTCGGGAAGAAGTGGGCAACGCGCTATGCGATCCATTTCGCCAAAGGGGGGCAGGACACCGTCGAACTAGAGCTTAAAGTCGTGGGAAGAGAAACCATCGCTGTGCCGGCCGGCACCTTCGACTGCTTCCGCGTCGAAGGTGCCGGCTGGGTGCTCGGCATTGGGCAGCAAGCCGAATGGAAGTATTGGGTTGCGCCAGAAAAGGTGAACCGCTGCATCGCCATCGAGACCTGGTGGCGCCAGCGCGGGCGCATTCTACGCTCGGACCGCTTGGAACTCGAGTCCTACACGCGCGCCGGCTAGGCAAGCAACCGCAGCAGCTCCGCCGCCAGCCGCACCACCCCGGCCAGCCCCAGCGCCACCCCCACCGACAGCGCCACCGAGAACAAGGCCTCGCGCCGGCCGAGGGTCTTCAGCATCACGGCGAAGGTCGACACGCAGGGGACGTAGAAGGTCAGGAACACCAGGAAGACGAGGATCTGCACCCAGTCGAGCAGCGGCGCGATCTCCAGCGTGCCGAGCGCCTGGTACACCATCAGCAGCGACAGCTCCTTCCTCAGGATGCCGAACAGGATCGGCACGCCGAGCGCCACCGGCAGGCCCAGCCACCACGCCGTCACCGGCGTCAGCGCGGTATTGATGGCCTCGTCCGCGCCGAAGTGGGCGAGCAGCGCCAGCACCACGCTGCCGGCCACCAGCAGCGGCGTGACGATGGTCAGGATGTCGCTGGTGCGGGCCCAGGTGTTGCGCAGCAGCGCCGGCCAGTGCGGCAGGCGGTAGGGCGGAATCTCCAGCACCATGCCGCGCACGTCCTCGGGATAGCGCCGGCCGAGCAGCTTGCCGAGCACCGCCACAGTCAGCATGGCCAGGGCGAAGACCGCGATCACGCCCTGGACGCCGCGATACTTTCCGCCCAGCGCCAGCACGATGGCCGAGCGCGCCGAGCAGGGCACGAAGGTGATCAGCAGCGAGGCCACCGCCCGCTCGCGCCCGCGCGACATCGCCGCCGCCGCGGAGATGGCCGGCACGTTGCAGCCCAGCCCGATGAGGAAGGGCACCGCCACGCCGCCGTGCAGGCCCACCGCGTGGAAGCCGCGGTCCACCACGAAGGCGACGCGATGCATGATGCCGGATTCCTCCAGCGCCACCAGCAGCAGCACCAGCGGCAGCATGTAGGGCACGACGATGCCGACCATGCCGACAAGCGCCTCGGCGACCGCCAGGCCGACCACGCCCGGCGCCGTCTCCGGCTGCCACTGCCCCACCCATTCGGCCAGCCGCGCCGAAGTCAGTCCGTCCAGCACGGCGCTCACCTCGAACACCATGAACAGCACCAGCGCGAACACCGCCAGGCTGCCGATCAGGCCCCAGCGCGGATGCAGGAACAGTTCGTCGAGCCAGCGTTTCCAGCGCTCGCGGTCCTCCCGCGCGCCCAGCCGGGTCACCGCCTCGAAGAGCAGCGCGGCACGGTGGTGGCGGTCGGCGTGCAGCTCGTCGGAGAGCGGCCGCGGCAGCGTGCGTTGCGCCGCGGCGCGCGCCGCCTCCACTTCGGGCACCAGCGCCGGGAAATGCTCGGCCAGCTCGCGCAGGAACCAGTCGTCGTTCTCCGCCAGCTGCATCAGCAGCAGCGGGCGCGGCACGCGGAAGGCCGCATCGATCTCGGGCCGCGCCAGCAGCGCGTTGAGCGGCTTCAGGCTCTCGCGGATGTGCCCGCTCGCCAGCTGCGGCAAGGGGCAGGCCTTACCGCGCGCGGCGGCCAGCGCCGCGGCGAAGAGCTCGGCGAGCCCCAGGCCCATGTGCGCCACCGTCGCCACCACCGGCACGCCGAGCCGTTCCGACAGCGCCTTGACGTTGACGTAGAGCCCCTTCTCACGCGCCTCGTCCATGCGGTTGAGCGCGATCACCAGCGGCCGGCCGAGCAGCGACAGCTCCAGGCTCAGTTCGAGGTCGCGCTCCAGGGCCGTGGCGTCGACCACCTGCAGCAGGACGTCGGGGGCGCGGAAGGGCGACGTCGGCTGCTGCGGCTCATGGCGGGCGATCTCCGGCCAGCGGTCGCCCCACAGCAGGACCATCAGCACCTGCCGGTCGGCCTCGCGCAGGCGGTGGAGGGACTCGATCGAGGGCAGGTCGACCAGCGAGATCTCCTCCAGGCCGATGCCGACCAGGCATTCCTCGTAGGCCGATTCGCCGGCCAGACGGGCATGGCTGGGGGAAGCGCTGGAGGCGGCCTGGAAGATCGCGCTCTTGCCGGTCTGCCGGCGGCCGACCAGGGCGACGCGCGGCCGTTTCTCGCCGCGCAGCAGCGGCGTATTCAGCGGGATGCGGCCCGCGCCTGGGGATGCGTTCATCCGGCGGATTATCGTCCCTTGGCGGGCGGCGCGCAGCCGCCTGGATCAAGGCGGACTAAACCCGTGCGGGCTCGCGGGCCAGCCTGAGCGCCAGCAGGAAGCTGAGGGCGATCACGGCGACGAAGGACAGGCCGAAGGCGAGCTCCTTGCCGTCGGCCCAGGCGCCGACCGCGGGCGAGGCGTACTTCGCCAGGCCGAAGCTGGCCACCAGCAGGGACAGCCCGCCCACCGCCAGGCCCATGACGCGCGAGGCGATGCAGGCGACGCGGTCGGCGCGGCGGATGAGCCGCGCGATCCACAGGCCGTTCACGCCGTCCATCAGCATCATGCCGAGCATGAAGATCAGGCCCAAAGTCAGTGCATGCGACACGCCGCCGAACTGCGTGCCGGTGAGGGCGAACAGCGCGGCCTGGCTCAGGGTGTCGAAGGACAGCGCGAAGAAGGCGCCGACGCCGGCGACGAGCAGCGGATGGCCGGCACGCTGCAGTCGGCCGAGGAAGCGGCCCTTCAGCCCCACCGGCTGCACCACCTGGTCCGGCCGGGCGGCGAACACCGCGACCAGGTTGAGGGCGCCGAGCAGGGCGAGGAAGGTGATCGAAATCCAGGCGCCGACATCCTCCATCCAGGCCGGCACCGACCAGCGTGTCGTCAGCGTGCCCACCAGCAGCGCGATGGCGAGGACGACGGCGCCGTGGCCGAGGGAGAAGAGGAAGCCGCAGCGGCGCGCCAGGCGCGGATTGCCGCGGGCATTGAAGCGGGTCAGGCCGTCGATGGTGGCGAGGTGGTCGGCGTCCAGGCCGTGCTTCATGCCGAGCATGAAGACCAGGAACATCAGGGCCAGCCAGTCGTTGGGAAGTGCGTCCATGACCCGATCCCGCCATCCGGTATGAAGAAATTATAGTTCTTCCTAACAGGATTCATGCCAACTGACGCGCTTTGCATCTTGCTGTTTATGAAGCGCTTTTGCCGGAACCGCGGGGCTTGCCGCAAAGTCGCCTGCCAGTAAGCAACTATTTGGAAAAGCGCTTAACCGGCCAGCGGCAGGGTGAGGGTCAGCACGGCGCCGCCGTCCGGATGGTTGGCGGCCTTCAGCTGCCCGCGGTGGCGCTCGACGATGCCGTAGCTGATCGACAGCCCCAGGCCGGTGCCCTTGCCCACCGGCTTGGTGGTGAAGAAGGGATCGAAGACATGGCCGAGCGTGTCGGCCTGGAAGCCCGGGCCGTTGTCGCGGAAGGTGAGCAGCACGCTGCGGGCGCGCAGCTCGGCGCGGATCTCCAGCCACGCGTCGGGCTGACGCTCGGTGCTGTCGATGGCGTTCTGCACCAGGTTCACCAGCACCTGCTGCATCTGGCCGGCGGAGCCGGAGACGCGGATCTCCGCCGGCGCCTCGACGGCCAACTGGATCTTCGAGCCGGAGGCCTTGACCACCCAGTGCACCGAGCGCTCCAGCACCTCGGCCAGGTTGAACACCTCCTCCTCGCCACGGTCCTGCGCCGAGAAGCGCTTGAGACCGGCGACGATGTCGCGCGTGCGCTCGGCGCCCTCGATGGTGCCGTCGATGAGCGGCTGCATGTCCTCGATCAGGCGGTCGATGCGCAGGCTCTTGCGCAGCTCGGCCAATTCCGCCGCGGACTTGCCGGCGTGGATGGCGTCGAGGTACTCGCGCATGCGGCCGCCGTAGCGCTGCAGGGCATACACGTTGCCGAGCACGAAGCTGATCGGGTTGTTGAGCTCGTGCGCCACGCCGGCCACCAGGCGGCCGAGCGAGGCCATCTTCTCGGAGTGGATCAGCTGCTGCTGGGCGAGCTTCAAGTCCTCGTGCGCCTGGCGCAGCTGCTCGTAGGCGCGGCGCAGGTCGCCCACCGGGCGGCCGGTCATCACCATGCCGACGAACTTGCCCACCGGCGAGAGGCGCGGCGTGCAGTTCACCGCCACCGGCATCTCCGGCGC
>JADLGU010000372.1 GCA_020849155.1 Rhodocyclaceae bacterium
CCCTGCCGGTGGCGGCCCTGGCGAGGACGGCGCGCAGTTTCGGCGAAGGCAGGCGCGAGGCGCGCGCCCTGGCCGGCGGACCGAGGGAAGTGAGCGAGGTGGCCGTCCAGCTCAACAGCATGCTGGACATCCTGGCCGAGCGCGAACGATCCCTGCTCGAAGCCCAGGCCAAGCTCGACGCCGTGCTCGATTCGATGGAGCTGGCGCTGTGGTCGTTCACGCCGGAGATGGACGCCATGCTTTTCGTCAGCGCGTCGACGGAGAGGATCTTCGGTCGGGACGCCGAGGACTTCCGCCTGCAGCCCCGCCTCTGGCTCGAGATGGCGCAGCCGGACGATCGTCCGCAGGCGGAGGCCATGCTCGAGCGGGTGGCCCAGGCCGGGGCGGGCGTCATCGAATACCGCATCGTCCGGCCCGAGGGCAATCTGCGCTGGGTGGAGATCCGCTGGCGCCATGCCATGGATGCGCAAGGCCGGCGGATCCGCCTCGACGGGATCGCCTGCGACATCACCGAGCGCAAGCTGGCCGAGGAGGAGAACCGCCAGCTGCTGGCCCTGGTCGAGCAGAGCCGGAACGAAATCTACGTCTTCGACGCCGTCACCCTGCGCTACGAATACGCCAATGCCGGCGCCCTGCGCAATCTAGGCTATTCGTTCCGCCATCTCCGGCTGCTCACGCCGCTGGACCTGATGCCGCACTACACCGAAGGGGCGCTGACGAGGCTGATCGGCCAGCTGCTGCAGCACGAGAAGACGCAGCAGACCCTCGAGACGGTTCACCGCCGCGCGGACGGCAGCGATTATCCGGTCGAAGTGCATCTGCAGAGCGTCGAGCGGGAGGGCCGCTGGAAATGCCTGGTCGTGGCGATCGACATCTCCGAGCGGCAGCGCGCGCAGGCGGAAATCATCAAGCTGACCACCTCGCTCGAGCGGCGCGTGGCCGAAAGGACCGCGGCCCTGGCGGAGGCCAACGCCGAGATGGAATCGTTCGTGTACTCGGTGTCGCACGACCTGCGCACGCCGCTGCGGGCGATCAACGGCTACGCCAGCATTCTGGTCGATGAGCAGAAGGGCCGCCTCGATCCGGAATCGGTCGACATGCTGCAGCGGATCGCCCGCGGCGCGGTGCGGATGGGCGAGCTGATCGACGACCTGTTGACCTTCTCGCGGGTCGGCTGTTCCGACCTGAACCGGATGCGGGTGGACATGGAGGCGATGCTGCGCACCGTGGCCGAGGAACTGCGCCGCGTCAACCCCGGGGCGACCGTGGACATTCGGCCGCTGCCGGACGTCGAGGCCGACCCGGCCCTGCTGCGCCAGGCGCTGCTCAACCTGGTCGGCAACGCCCTCAAGTTTTCCTCACGGCGCAGCGATGCGCGTGTCGAGATCGGCTTCATCCAGGAGGGCGGGCTGCCGGTGTATTACGTCAAGGACAACGGCGCCGGCTTCGATCCCGAGCATGCGGCCAGGCTGTTCGGGGTCTTCCAGCGCCTGCACCAGGAAGCCGAGTTTCCCGGCACCGGCGTCGGGCTGGCCATCGTCAAGCGCATCATCGAGCGGCACAAGGGGCGCGTCTGGGCGGTATCCTCCCCCGGCAAGGGGGCGACCTTCTATTTCACCCTGCCCTGATGGCCTATAATCCATCCTCATGAACCCGATCCTGTCGGCCATCCTCAGCAGCATCATCGACACCATCATGGAGTCGGCGATGGCGCCCCCGCCGCCGGTGCAGCCTGGCGTGCCGGTCGGGGTGGTGCGGCCGACGCTGCAGACCGGTCCGCTGGCCACGATGAGCCCGCCCAGCAACGGCTTCGCCCAGTTCAACGACCAGACCCTCAGGCTGTCGGCCAGCCTGCAGATCCGCGATGTCCAGAACCGGATCGTCCTGTCCGGCGCCATGCAGCAGCCGGTGCCGGTGCTCTACAAGCTCGACGAATACGGCACGGTGCAGCGGGTCTGGGTGCTGACGCGCGAAGAAGCGGAAGTCGCCGACCAGCTCATCAAGCAGAGATCGCAGAACCCCGCCCCCAGACAGTAGTGGCCAAGAAGCTCTATATCAAGACCTTCGGCTGCCAGATGAACGAGTACGATTCGGACCGCATGGCCGACGTGCTCGCCGCCGAGGGGATCGAGAAGACCGATTCCCCAGAAGACGCCGACGTCATCCTCTTCAACACCTGTTCGGTGCGCGAGAAGGCGCAGGAGAAGGTGTTCCACGACCTCGGCCGCGTGCGCTTGCTCAAGCAGGCGAAGCCCGAGCTCGTCATCGGCGTCGGCGGCTGCGTGGCGAGCCAGGAAGGCGAGGCCATCGTGCGGCGCGCGCCCTACGTCGATGTCGTCTTCGGCCCGCAGACCCTGCACCGCCTGCCGCAGCTCATCCGCGAACGGCGCGCCTCCGGCCGGCCGCAGGTGGACGTCTCCTTCCCCGAGATCGAGAAGTTCGACGCCCTCCCGCCGGCGCGGGTCGAGGGCGGCTCGGCCTTCGTCACCGTGATGGAAGGGTGCGGCAAGTTCTGCACCTACTGCATCGTCCCCTACACCCGCGGCGAGGAGATCTCGCGCCCGCTCGGCGACGTGCTGGCGGAGATCGCCGGCCTGGCGGCGCAGGGCGTGTGCGAGGTGACCCTGCTCGGCCAGAACGTGAATGCCTACCGCGGGACGATGGAGGATGGCGCTCAGTTGGGCGACCTCGCCGACTTCGCCTTCCTGCTCGAATGCGTGCACGAGCTGCCCGGCATCGAGCGCATCCGCTATACCACCTCGCACCCGCGCGAGATGACGCCACGCCTGATCGAGGCCTACGCCCGCCTGCCCAAGCTGGTCTCGCACCTGCACCTGCCGGTGCAGTCGGGCTCCGATCGCGTGCTGGCGGCGATGAAGCGCGGCTACACGGCGCTGGAATACAAGTCCGTCGTGCGCAAGCTGCGCGCGGCGCGCCCCGGCATCTCGCTGTCGACCGACTTCATCGTCGGCTTTCCCGGCGAGACCGAGGCCGACTTCGAGGCCACCATGCGGCTGATCGAGGAGGTCGGCTTCGACGCCTCCTTCAGCTTCCTCTACAGCCCGCGTCCCGGCACGCCGGCGGCGGAGCTGGCCGACGATACCCCGGCGGAAGTGAAGGCGCAGCGCCTGATGCGCCTGCAGCGGCGCATCGAGGAGCAGGCCCAGGCCATCGGCGCGGCGATGGTCGGCACGCCGCAGCGCATCCTGGTGGAGGGCGCCTCGAAGAAGGACGCCGCGGAGCTGGCCGGCCGCACCGACAACAACCGCGTCGTCAACTTCGCCGGCAATCCGCGCCTGATCGGCCGCTTCGTCGACGTCGCCATTACCGCCGCCCTGCCGCATTCCCTGCGCGGCCAGATCGCCACCCGCGAATCGTGAAAGCCAAATCCGTCGAGGTCGTGCTGTCGCCCGTTGACAACCAGCGCCTGGCCAACCTATGCGGCGCGCTGGACGAGAACCTGCGCCAGATCGAGGCCGCCTACGACGTCGCCCTCGCCCGCCGCGGCGAGCATTTCAGCGTGCGCGGCCAGCCGGCGCACTCGGCACAGGCGGCCGCCGCGCTGCGGCACTTCTACGCCG
>JADLGU010000373.1 GCA_020849155.1 Rhodocyclaceae bacterium
CCTGCATCGACTGCCACAAGGGCATCGCCCACCAGAAGCCGCAGGGCATGAAGGAAGAGGACGAGTAATTCAGTTGCCGGTTGCCGGTTGCCAGTGGGTAATTGCGAGGGTAGGGTTTGGCTTCTACTGGCAACTGACAACCGGGAACCGGCAACTTGAAAGACATCAGCCGCCGCCAGTTCCTGCGCGGCGATTTTTCCGGAAGGACAGCCGTGCCGCGCCCGCCCTGGGCGCTGGCGGAGGCGGCCTTCCTCGCCGCCTGCACGCGTTGCGGCGACTGCATCGGGGCCTGCCCGCAGCACATCCTGGTGGCGGACAAGGACCTCCGTCCGATCGTCGATTTCAGCCGCGGCGAGTGCACCTTCTGCGGCCAATGCGCCGAAGCCTGCCGGCCGCGGGCGCTGGAGAAGACGGAAGGCGTGCCGCCCTGGCAGCTGAAGGCGCGCATCCAGAGCAACTGCCTGGCCAAATCCAACGTCGTATGCCGCGCCTGCGGCGATGCCTGCCCGGTACAGGCCATCCGCTTCAGTCCGAAGGTGATGTCGGCCGCCCAGCCGGAAGTGAGCAATGCGTTGTGCACAGGTTGCGGCGCCTGCTGCGCACCCTGTCCGGCGCAGGCGATCCGCATCGCCTGATCATTTCGCTTCCGGTTTCTCGGGATTCTGGATGCTGGTCAGATAGGCAAGGATGTCCTGGATGTCCTTTTCCGAGATCCGGTTGAGGATGCCGGTGACGCCCTCGTCGTCGTGCGGGCGCTCGCCCTTGAGGTAGGCGTCGGCCTGCTTCTTGAGGTAGCTGGTGTACTGCCCGACCAGCATCGGGAATTTGCCGCGGCCGCGGCCGTCGCGGCCGTGGCAGGAAAAGCATTCCTTCTGGTAGATCGCCTTGCCGTTGTCGATGTCGCCCTCGGCGCGCGGCACGATCATCACCTTCTCCGTCGCCGTCAGCCGGGTCAGGGCGTCGTCGCTGTCCTTGAACTGCGGCCATTCGGTCGGCAGCCGGATGGCCGCCAGGTACTCAGAGATCGTCTCGATGTCCTCGTCGGGCAGCTCGCGCTCCTGGGTGTAGGGATACATCGGGATGTTGATGCGCTTGCGGGCGCGGAAGGACTTCAGCTGGTCCTTGAGGTAGGCGGCGCGCTGGCCGGCCAGGCGCGGATACTCGCCGCGCTTGCCGCCCTGGCCGTAATCGCCATGGCAGGCGGCGCAGACGCCGTTGATCTCCCGGCCCTTGTCCTCGCCGGCGGGGGCGGCGGCCCGGGCCGGCGCGGGGGCGGCCTCGGCGGCGGGCTTCGGCGCGGCCTTCTTCTGCGGCGCCGCCTGCGCGGCGCCCGCCAGCAGGCCGGCAATGAGGAACGGAAGGATGCGGATCATCGTCTTGCGCGGGGGTTGCGACGGGCTTGCATTCTGCGCAAACGTTTCCGGTCGCGGCTTGACAGACGTCAAGCCCCGCTTTCGAAGCGGAACGGCACCGAGATGTTCTTGCGATCCGCCTCGATGAGGACGGTCGCCTGCCAGACCATCTGCCCCGTCACGCATACCGGCAGGGTGGTCTCCCCGCCGAAGCGATCCGGCCCGGCGGCGACGAGCGGCAGCCGGTGCAGGCCCATGTTCATGTCCACGCCCTGGAAATCCACCTCGACCCGGCCGGCAGGCAGGCCGGCGATCGACACCGAGACGCGGATAGGCTTGATGGTCGACACCGGGCGCGGCGCCAGACTGATTTCCAGCCGGCCGCCTCCCGGCAACTCGGTCGAGCAGATCTGGCGGTCCAGGCGGCAATCGGCCACCAGCGGCAGCACCACCTCGGCGCGCGGCAACCACAGATAGCCGACAGCGGCGGCGGCCAGCATGGTCAGGATGACGGCATAGGCCGAATAAGGACCGCTTCTGTTTCCAGCAGTAATAACTATGTCCGTCACGGTTCCATTCTCTCTTGAGGGCTTGTATTCTTCTGTTGACATATATCAATGATTGCCTAGGCCAGCGGAATATAGTGGTGCGGCAAAGTGCCGCAGCGTCGAATTGTCGCAGTTTTGGCGGCGGTTCCGCACGGCGGCGCGTTCCGGTTTGCAACTTGACTAGGGAGAACCTCCATGAAAAGCATCAACAAGCGGGCGTTGTCGCTGCTGCTCGCGACGGGCCTCGGCCTCACCGCCGGCGCCGGCTGGTCGGCGGAGACGCTGCAGGACGTGCTGAAGCGCCGCAACCTGTCGCAGCAGGACTTGCTGGCGGCGGCCAAGACCTACGTGCCGACGGGCAAGCGCGACGAGTTCGTCACCTTCAGCTCGGGCGGCCAGAGCGGACAGATCATCGTCTACGGCGTGCCCTCGATGCGCATCTTGAAGTACATCGGCGTGTTCACCCCCGAGCCCTGGCAGGGCTACGGCTACGACGAGAACTCCAAGGCGGTGCTCGACCAGGGCAAGATCGACGGCAAGACGATCACCTGGGGCGACACCCACCACCCGGCCATCTCCGAGACCAACGGCGAGTACGACGGCCAGTTCCTGTTCATCAACGACAAGGCCAACCCGCGCCTGGCGGTGATCGACCTGCG
>JADLGU010000374.1 GCA_020849155.1 Rhodocyclaceae bacterium
CAGCCTGGCCGCCAGTCGCGGCGCGGCGACGGGAAAGACTTCCTCCTCGAAGAGCAGGCTGGCGCCCGACGGTGCCGCGTCCGGCGCGATGTAGCGCAGCGCCAGGTCGATGTCTTCGCGCGCCAGGGCCACCATCCGGTTGTCGGCCGACAGGCGCACGTCGATATCCGGCTCCGCCTCCTGGAAGGCGGCCAGGCGCGGCACCAGCCACAGCGAGGCGATCCCCACCGCAGCCGAGACGGTGACCCGCGGCCGGCGCCGGCCGGCCCTCAGGCCGGCGCAAACCTCGGCCAGGCGTTCTAGCGTCTCGACCGCGGCGCGGCGCAGGACCTCGCCCTCCGCGGTGAGCGCCAGCCGCCGTGCTTCCCGGCGGAACAGCCGCACGCCGAGCTGCTGTTCCAGGGTCTGGATCTGCCGGCTGATGGCCGACTGGGTGAGGTGCAGTTCCTGGGCGGCCCGGGTGAAGCTCAGGTGGCGCGCCGCCGCTTCGAAGCCCTTGAGCGGGTCGAGCGAGGGCAGCCGGGCCTTATTCATGAGAAATACTCATTTATAGGATTCATTTTTATCGTTTGTCGATAGATTGAAAATTGCCTATTCTCGGGGCCATGAGCAACACCAATTGATGCTTATTACGCATGGAGGATAGGACGATGGCCAAAATAGTGCAAGAGACCCGCTACGAACTGGCCGACGGCGAACTGCTGGCCCTGCGAGGCGCCGGGGGAATGGCGCTCGACTGCCGCGCCGGCGAACTGTGGATCACCGTCGACGGCCTCGGCGAGGACATCATCCTCGGCCCGGGCCGGCGCTGGCTGGCGCCGAGCGATGCGCCGGTGGTGGTGTCGGCCCTGAAGGACTCGCTGCTGGTCGCCAGCCGCAGCTGCGACCGGCCGGCGCACTGCCCGCCGCGCGGACGGGCCGAATGGCTGCTCGACCGGCTGCTGCGCTGGCGCCACGCGCCGCTGGCCGCCATGCCGGCCGGTCTGCTGCGCTGAGCCCGCCCTTCGGCGAGCCGCGGCAAGAATCGCGTACCATCCGACCTTGTGCCCGGCGCCGCCGGGCTTCCGAGGGTAGCCGATACATGAAGCCGAATATCCAGAGCCTGCGGGCGCGCATCCGCCCCTTTGCCGCCGTCTCCCTGTTTGCCTGGCTGGCCTTGCTGATTGCCGGCCCGGCCGCCGGCCAGCCGCGGCCGGTGACCCCGCGCGGCGAGCTTTCCGTCGAGGAGAAGGCCACCATCGGGCTGTTCGAGAAAGCCCGCGACTCGGTGGTGTTCATCGCCACCAAGGAACAGGTTCGAAACTTCTGGACCCGCAACGTCTTCTCGGTGCCGCGCGGCAATGGCTCGGGTTTTCTGTGGGACGAGGCCGGCCATGTCGTCACCAACTTCCATGTCATCAAGGGCGCCAGCGAGGCCACCGTGCGCCTGGCCGACGGCAGCGACCATCCGGCCGCCCTGGTCGGCGTCAGCCCGGCGCACGACCTGGCGGTGCTCAGGATCGACGCCGGACGCCGCCCCGGCGCCCTGCTGCCGCTCGGCAGCAGCCAGGACCTGCGGGTGGGGCAGGGGGTGTTCGCCATCGGCAACCCCTTCGGTCTGGACTGGACGCTGACGCGCGGCATCATCTCCGCCCTCGACCGCTCCCTGGAAGGCGAGACCGGCTTGTCCATCGAGCACCTCATCCAGACCGATGCGGCCATCAACCCGGGCAACTCGGGCGGGCCGCTGCTGGACACGGCCGGCCGGCTGATCGGCATCAACACCGCCATTTTCAGCCCCAGCGGCGGCAGCGCCGGCATCGGCTTCGCCGTCCCGGTGGACACCGTCAATCGGGTGGTGCCGCAGATCATCCGCAACGGCAAGTACAGCCGCCCGTCGATGGGCATCGAACTCGACGAGGCCATCAACCAGCGCCTGACGGCGATGCTCGAACTGAAGGGCGTGGCGATCCTGCGGGTCAGGCCCGGCACCCCGGCGGCCGCCGCCGGGCTGCAGGGCGCGAGCCGCTCACGGAAGGGTATCGTGGCTGGGGACGTGATCACCGCCATCGATGGCCGCAGCGTCGACAGCGTCGGCAAGTTCGCCGCCCGGCTCGACGAGTACAAGGCCGGCGATCGTATCCGGCTGACCTATGTGCGGCAGGGCAAGCCAGCCGAGGTGTCGCTCACCCTGCAGCGCGGCGAATAGGGTCCGCTCCGGCTTGCCGTAACTTGTCCAAAACTGGCGCAGGCCGGCAGCGGCATTTTATCGCGACCTTGCATGACCCATAGAAAACAATGGGTTGGGGGCGTAATCGGGTTTGGCATGGGGTTTGCAAATAGAGAGCCAGACCGTTCCATTCGACAAGGAGACGCCCCATGGCAAACAATTCGAAGGATTCCGCCGGCTCCGGAACCCGGGTGCTCGGCATTATCTGGCTGCTGGTTTCGGCCGCCCTGGCCTATCCGGTGCACACTTTCCTGGTGTCCTGGGGCTTCAACGAGATGTTGGCGGGGGTGGCGGTGTTCATCGGCATCTGCCTGCTGTACGACATTCCCTACCGTGCCCGGGTCAAGGCCGAGCACCAGTTGGCCATGCAGCGCACCCAGCAATGGCGCTGACGCGCAGACGGCATTCCAAACGACAACCCCGCCAATCGGCGGGGTTGTCGTTTGGGACGTTTGAAAAAGTCCGTCTGCGCAGGACGGCGACTTACACCGTCACGCTGTCCGCCACTTCCTTGAACTCCGCGATCTGGTCGAAGTTCATGTAGCGGTACACGTCGGCGGCCTTGGCGTTCACCGCCTTGACCTGCTCCAGGTACTCGGCCACGGTCGGGATCCTGCCCATCAGCGCGCACACCGCCGCCAGTTCGGCCGAACCCAGGTAGACGCGGGTGTCGATGCCGAG
>JADLGU010000375.1 GCA_020849155.1 Rhodocyclaceae bacterium
AGGCCGCCGCTCTTGTTCCACTGAGAGGTTCTGGTTTGGCCGGTAATGTCGAGGTAGGTGGTGTTCTTGTGTTCCAGGGTGTCCTCGTCGCCGCTGGAAGTAGGCAGGAACGTGACCTGATACATTGAGCAATCGCGGGCGGTCGGCTTTTTTGGGGAATCCGCCAGGATGATGCGGTCGCCGGGGTAGAAGCCGTAGCGGGTTTTCAGCTTCAGGTTGGTGGTTTCGTCGCCGGGGAAATCCTGGATGAGGGTGGATGCCCCGGCCAGCATGGGGGAGTTGCTGTAATTGACCGCCAGCGAATCCGATGCGCCGCCCGGTCCCTGATCGATCCAGACCGGGTAGATGGAGAAGGAAAAGTCCCGGGCCGTTGCGGGGTTGTCCGGCCGTGCGTCATGCGCCTGTACCCGGCAGCCGGTGAGATCCGGGTCGATGATGCCGTATCCCGCACCCATGACTTCGCGCTTGAGGGTGTTCATCGCCACGGCACCCTCGTCCATGGAGCCGGCCTCGCCCACAGTCGAGCGCTTCTGCGCCTGGAAGGAGATGGCGAACTGGGTAACCACCAGAATGGTGATCAAGCCGATGACCAGCGAGACCATCAACTCAACGAGGGTGAGGCCGAGTTGCGAGTGCTTTTGGAAGGGGCGCATGCTCACAGTTCCGGGTCCTGGGTGATATTGGCCACCACGATGTGCCGATGCACTGCTTTGTCTGCCGGCACGGTCGCGCAAGGCTGCGCGGTGGGGGGGCTGCTTGAACCGGGGGGAGACCAGCAAATGTAGAGCGTAACCAGGTTGTTGGCGTCGATGGTAATGGTGGGCTTGTAATCGGTGGCGCCAGGCAATGACCTGCCGCCGGCCGTTACGTCGTTGTACCAGGATGTCAGAACCCCAGGGACAGAGCCCGATCCCGCATAAGCGTAACTGGCGAGGTTGAGTGGGTCCAGCCACATCTGGGCGATCAGTCGTTCTGCAAAGGCGCTGGCTTCGACACGATATCGGGCATCCGTGGTCATCGATATCGAATTGGCCTGCAGGCCGATGATGCCCAGTATCCCGAAGGAAAGAATGAGTATCGCGATCAGCACTTCCAGCAGTGCCACGCCAGCCTGTTTGTTGATGGTTTCGGATTGCATAGCCCAATGCCCTCTCAACAGCGACGTGGGTCGGTCGCCGGCAGTCGCCAATTTGCCGCGCTGGATCTCGGATTCAAATCCGTCGCATCGCCGGTCCAGGGCGTGCACATCCGCATGCCCCCGTTGTTGGAGATCCTGATTTCGTACGGGCGCTCCTTCGACGAATCGAGAACGCTGCTGCCGATGTTGTACTGGATCCAGTGCGGTTGGGCCGCATCATATGGGATCGCGCTGCAGTTGTTGGTGATCCAGCCCAGCGGGGTGAAGGTGACGGTGGTGGCCCCGGCGGGCATGATGTCTACCGTGGCCATCTGCGACCCTTCCTCTCCCGAACGGGTCTGTATCGTCGAGACGGTTGCGCAGGCGAGCCCGGCCGTCGGGGGGTTGATCTCGTTCACGGCCCAGCCTGTTCCCGGTCCAAGGATGAACTGGGTGTAGGCGTTACGGCGAACCGCTTCGGAGCGGGCCGTTTGCAGGCCGTCGAGAATCGACTCGGCTGCCGTGCGCACCTGAGTGTTTTGGATCATTTCCATGAACGAGGGAATTCCCAGAACGGTCAGGACCGCCAATACCGTGATGACGACCATGAGTTCGATCAAGGAAAACCCCCTTTCCCGAATTGTGACGGCCGACAACATCAGGAGCAGCCGCCTTTCCTGACGATCCAACAATTGACCGGCAAGCCTCCTGATGGGGCCCAGCCTGAAGCGGTGCCCGTCGTCTGCCGGGTGTTTCTCTCGTCTATCGTGAATACGAACCCGGCCATGGCTCCCTGTCCGGTGGCCGTGATTGTGTAGCTTGTAGCCCCCGCTGTCGCACCGCAGCCGGAATACCTCCAGAAATTGGTATCCTGAGGGCAGGAGAATCCGGTATAAGTCCGCTGATCCTGAAACCATTGCTCTGCCGCGACCCGTCCAGTGGATAAATTGCCGTGGGCTTCAGGCAACCGACTGCGAGTCACGTATTCGTTGTAAATGGGAAGCGCCACTACGGCCAAGATGCCGACGATGGCAACAACGATCATTACTTCTATCAGGGTGAAACCGCGCAATCTGGACATGGATAGCTCCTTTTCTCTGTTGCATGTTAGTTTTGAGGTGTTTCCAGATACCAGCAGGAGCCGACAGAAAGTTATGGGAACCTGACAAACGGCGGCTGGTATGTGAAATATACCCGCCCCTGCGCCGTTTGCCCCTGCTTAGGCGCTCGTTTATAATCCGCCCCCCATGCTGTTGTAGCTCAGTTGGTAGAGCAACTGATTCGTAATCAGTAGGTCGGTGGTTCGAATCCACTCAACAGCACCATAATTCAATGGCTTGCGACCGCGCAGGCCATTTTTCTTTCGGAGGCCAGGATGCAGATCAAGGACAGCGTATTCATCGTCACCGGTGGGGCGTCGGGGCTCGGGGCGGGCACGGTACGGGCCCTGGCGGGGCAGGGCGGCAAGGTGGTGGCCGCCGATCTGAACAAGGCGGCGGGCGAGGCGCTGGCCAAGGAGCTGGGCGCCAACGTCCGCTTCGCCGAATGCGACGTTTCCTCGGAGGCGAGCGCCAAGGCCGCGGTGGACCTGGCCGTGTCGGCCTTTGGCGGACTGCAGGGACTGGTCAATTGCGCCGGGATCGCCATCGGCGAGAAGACCCTTGGCAAGGAAGGGCCGCACCAGCTGGCGACCTTCGCCCGGGTCATCAACATCAATTTGATTGGCACCTTCAACATGATCCGCCTGGCCGCCGACGCCATGAGCCGCGGCCAACCGAACGCCGCCGGCGAGCGCGGGGTGATCGTCAACACCGCCTCGGTGGCGGCCTTCGACGGCCAGATCGGCCAGGCCGCCTATTCCGCATCCAAGGGCGGCGTGGTCGGCATGACCCTGCCGATTGCCCGCGACCTGTCGCGCTCGGGCATCCGGGTGATGACCATCGCACCCGGCATCTTCGAGACGCCGATGCTGCTCGGCATGCCGCAGGACGTGCAGGATGCGCTCGGCAAGATGGTGCCGTTCCCGTCCCGGCTGGGCAAGCCGGCCGAGTATGCCGCCCTGGCACTGCACATCATCCAGAACGAGATGCTCAACGGCGAGGTGATCCGTCTCGACGGCGCCATCCGCATGCAGCCGAAGTGAGCGGGCCGGCCGGCCCATGATTGCAGCCGAGCGCGCCTGCTACCACTGCGGCCTGCCGGCCCCCGACACGGCGCATTTCGAGGTCGAAATAGGCGGGGCGCCGCGCCGGATGTGCTGCGCCGGCTGCCAGGCCGTGGCCAAGGCCATCGTCGATAACGGCCTCGACGACTACTACCGCCACCGCGACGCCCTACCCGAATCGCCGCGCGAGGCGCTGCCCGCCGTGCTGGGGGAACCGACTTTTTTCGACGCCCCCGAAGTGCAGCGGAGCTTCGTGCGGCCGCTCTCCGAGCATGAGCGTGAGGCGGCGCTGATCCTCGAGGGCATCACCTGCGCCGCCTGCGTCTGGCTCAACGAGCAGCATCTGACGCGCCAGGCTGGCGTTCTGGCGGTGGACATCAACTACGCCACGCGGCGCGCCCGGGTGCGCTGGGACGAGCGGCGGATCCGGCTCTCCGGCATCCTCGCCGCCATCGCCGCCATCGGCTACCGCGCCCATCCTTACGATGCCGCTCGTGCCGAGGAGGTCGCCGGACGCGAGCGGCGGGCGGCGCTGTGGCGCCTGTTCGTCGCCGGCTTCGGCATGATGCAGGTGATGATGTACGCCGTCCCGGCCTATGTGGCGGGCGAGGGCGAGATGGGCGCCGACATCGAGGCGCTGCTGCGCTGGGCCAGCCTGGCGCTGACCCTGCCGGTGGTGCTTTACTCGGCCGCGTCCTTCTTCCGCAATGCCTGGCGCGACCTGCGCCTCAAGCGCGTCGGCATGGACGTGCCGGTGGCGCTGGGGGTGGGCGCCGCCTTCGCCGCCAGCCTGTGGGCGACGCTGGCCGGCCGCGGCGAAGTGTATTTCGACTCGATGACGATGTTCGTCTTCCTGCTGCTGGGGGGACGCTACCTGGAGATGTTGGCGCGGCACAAGTCGGTAAGGGCCATCGAGCAGCTTGGCCGCGCCTTGCCGACTACGGCGGCCCGCCTGACGGCTTATCCCGCTCTGGAAACCGAGCGCGTGGCGGCGACGGCGCTGGTGCCGGGAGACCTGGTGCTGGTGGCGCCGGGCGAAACCCTGGCGGCCGACGGCTGCGTCGCGCAGGGCGAGAGCGAGGTGGACGAATCGCTGCTCACCGGCGAGAGCCGCCCCGTCCCCAAGGCCGTCGGCAGCGCGCTGACCGGCGGTTCCGTCAACATCCGCAGCCCGCTGGTGCTGCGTGTGGAGAAGGTCGGCGAGGGCACGCAACTCGCCTCCGTCCTGCGCTTGATGGAACGGGCGCTGGCCGAGAAGCCGCGCCTGGTGCAGCAGGCCGACCGGGTCGCCGCCTGGTTCGTGGCCGCCCTCCTGCTGCTGGCGCTCGTCACCGGCGTGGCCTGGAGCCTGGTCGACCCGGAGCGTGCCCTCTGGGTGTTCGTCTCGGTGCTGGTGGTGAGCTGTCCTTGCGCCCTGTCCCTGGCGACGCCGGCGGCGTTGGCGGTCGCCACCGGCGCTTTCTCGCACTTCGGCCTGCTGGTGTCGCGCGGCCATGCCATCGAGACCCTGGCGCGCGCCGATCATTTCGTTTTCGACAAGACCGGCACCCTGACCTGGGGCCGGCTGCGCCTCAAGCGGATCGTGGTATATGGAAGCCTCTCTGCCGAGGAGGCGCTGCACTGGGCGGCGGCGCTGGAGCAGGGTTCGGAGCACCCCGTCGGCGCCGCGCTGCGCGCGGCCTGCGTCGCGTCGGATCAGCTGCCGGTGCCGGAGATGCTGCAAGCGACGACTGGCCAGGGAGTGGAGGGCCGCATCGCTGGACGCCCATTGCGCCTGGGCCGGCCGGACTTCGCGGGCGCCCGCCATGGTTTGCCGATGCCGCCGGCGATCCAGGAAGCGACCGACGCAGGCGACACGGTGGTGGCGCTGGCCGATGCGCAGGGCTGGCTGGCCTGCTTCTGTCTTGGCGACGTCCTGCGCGAGGAGGCGGGTGAACTGGTGCGCCAGCTGCGCGACATGGGCTGCCGGGTCAGCCTGCTCTCCGGAGACGGCGAGGCGGCGGTGCGGCAGGCTGCCGCGGCGGCGGGCATCGGCGAGGCCCGCGGCGGCATGACGCCGCAGGACAAGCACGACCATATACAGGCCCTGCAACGCGCCGGCGCCGTGGTGGCGATGGTGGGCGACGGGGTGAACGATGCCCCGGTGCTGGCCCGGGCCCAGGTGTCGGTGGCCATGGGTGGCGGCACGGATCTGGCGAGGAACCAGGCCGACATCGTGCTGATGGGCGAGAACCTGCTGCGGCTGGCCGACGCCGTGCGGTTGGCGCGGCGCACCCTGCGCATCGTGCGGCAGAACCTCGGCTGGGCCTTCGCCTACAATCTGGCCGCGGTCCCACTGGCGATGCTGGGCTGGGTGACGCCCTGGATGGCCGGCATCGGCATGTCGGCCAGTTCCTTGCTGGTGGTGGCCAATGCGCTGCGCCTGCAACGCGCCCGGGGGATCTGATGGAAATCCTCTACCTGCTGATCCCGCTGTCGGTACTGTTGGTGTTCCTGATCGGCGCGGTGTTCTGGTGGTCGGTAAGAAGCGGCCAGTTCGATGATCTCGAAGGGCCGGGCTACCGCGTCCTCATGGACGATGACCGCCCGCCGGCCGATTCCGGCGAGCCGGCTGCAACTGGAGAAAAACCCGGCCGGGAATGAGGCGGATTTGACCCACGTCAATTTCAATCGGAAGGGTCGTATCCATACTAGACGCAAGGTTTTGGGCTCCACGAGCCCGAAGTCTTGTCTCTCTGTTGGGGTTGGGGTGCGCGTTGCGCACCCTTTTTTTATGCCCCCATTAAAACATTGACAATAATCATACTATACTGCGAGATAGTTTTGACCTGAATCAATCGTAATGCGATAATTCAGAGGTATCCTTAACGCTGATGGGGGTATGCTGTTTCCCCGCCACGCAACTACCCTGAAGAGGCTTTCGCGCTATGACAACTCAAGCGACCTACAACTACAAGGTGGTGCGCCAGTTTGCCGTGATGACGGTGATCTGGGGCATCGTCGGCATGCTGGTGGGCGTCATCATCGCTGCCCAGCTGGTGTGGCCGGAGCTCAACCTGCACGAGTTCCTCGGCTATGGCCGATTGCGCCCGCTGCACACCAATGCGGTGATCTTCGCGTTCGGCGGCTGCGCGCTGTTCGCCACCAGCTACTACGTGGTGCAGCGCACCTGCCATGCACCGCTGTTCGCGCCCGGCTTGGCGGCTTTCACCTTCTGGGGCTGGCAGCTGGTCATCGTGCTGGCGGCGCTGTCGCTGCCGCTTGG
>JADLGU010000376.1 GCA_020849155.1 Rhodocyclaceae bacterium
ACTTCGGGAGTACGAGAAGGGTACCTGACCGGCCGAGGCCGCATCGTGATGCGGGCCCGCACGCACTTCGAGGATCTGGAGAAAGGCAACCGCCAGGCCATCATCGTCGACGAGCTGCCCTACCAGGTGAACAAGAAGTCGCTGCTGGAACGCATCGCCGAGCTGGTCAACGAGAAGAAGCTGGAAGGCATCTCCCACATCCAGGACGAGTCCGACAAGTCCGGCATGCGGGTGGTCATCGAGCTGAAGCGCGGCGAAGTGCCCGAGGTGGTGCTCAACAATCTCTACAAGACGACCCAGCTGCAGGACACGTTCGGGGTGAACATGGTGGCCCTGGTCGACGGCCGGCCGCGCCTGCTCAACCTGAAGGAGATGCTCGACGCCTTCCTCGCCCACCGCCGCGAAGTGGTGACGCGGCGCAACGTCTTCGAGCTGCGCAAGGCGCGCGAGCGGGGCCACATTCTGGAGGGCCTGGCGGTGGCGCTGTCCAACGTCGATGAGGTGATCGCCCTCATCAAGGCGGCGCAGACGCCGCCGGAGGCCAAGCGCGAGCTGATGGCGCGCAGCTGGCGCTCGATCCTGGTCGCGGAGATGCTGGCGCGCGCCGATGCCGACGCTTCCCGCCCCGATGGGCTGGCGCCCGGTTTCGGCCAGACGGCGCAAGGCTACCGGCTCTCCGACACCCAGGCCCAGGCCATCCTCGACCTGCGGCTGCAGCGCCTGACCGGCCTCGAGCAGGACAAGATCCTGGCCGAATACCGCGAGGTGATGGCGCAGATTGCCGATCTGCTCGACATCCTTTCCCGTGCGGAGCGCGTCACCCAGATCATCTGCGACGAGCTGAGGGCCATCCGGGAGCAGTTTGGAGACGCGCGGCGCTCGGAGATCGTGGTGAACGCCGAGGATCTCTGCCTGGAGGATCTGATTACCCCGACCGACGTTGTCGTTACCCTCTCGCACGGCGGCTACTTCAAGCGCCAGGTGCTGGCCGACTATCGTGCCCAGCGCCGCGGCGGCCGCGGCCGTCAGGCGACGGCAATGAAGGAGGACGACTTCGTCGACCGGCTGTTCGTCGCCAACACCCACGACTACATCCTCTGCTTCTCCAGCCGCGGCCGCGTCTACTGGCTGAAGGTGTATGAAGTGCCGGAAGGCTCCTCGACCAGCCGCGGCAAGCCCATCGTCCACCTCTTCCCGCTCGCCGAGGACGAGAAGATCACCGCCGTGCTGCCAGTGAAGGAGTTCGACGAGGGGCATTTCGTCTTCATGTCCACGGCCGGCGGCACGGTCAAGAAGACCCCGCTGTCGGCCTTCGCCAATCCGCGCAAGGCCGGCATCATCGCCGCCGACCTGGACGAAGGGGATCACCTGATCGGCGTGGCCATCACCGACGGCGAATACGACGTGATGCTGTTCTCCGACGCCGGCAAGGCGGTGCGCTTCGCCGAGGAGGACGTGCGGCCGATGGGCCGCGAGGCGCGCGGCGTGCGCGGCATGCAGCTCGACCCGGGCCAGAGCGTGATCTCCATGCTGGTCGCCAAGGGCGAGGAGCAGAGCGTGCTGACCGCCACCGAGAATGGCTTCGGCAAGCGCACGGCGATCGCCGAATACACCCGCCACGGCCGCGGCACCAAGGGCATGATCGCCATCCAGACCTCCGACCGCAACGGCAGGCTGATCGGCGCCGTGCTGGTCGGCGACACCGACGAGCTGATGCTGATTTCCACCGGCGGCGTGCTGATCCGCACCCTGGTGCAGGACATCCGCGAGATGGGTCGCTCGACCCAGGGCGTGACCCTGATCAACCTGGACGACGGCACCAAGCTGGCGGGCCTGGAAAAGATTATCGAAACCGACGAGGAGCAAGCGTAAATGGCACGTGTTATCAATTTCAGCGCCGGCCCGGCGGCCCTGCCGGAGTCCGTTCTCAAGCAGGCAGCGGAAGAGATGCTCGACTGGCACGGCAGCGGCCAGTCGGTGATGGAGATGAGCCACCGCGGCAAGGAGTTCATGAGCATCGCCGCCCAGGCCGAAGCCGACCTGCGCGAGCTGCTGGCGATCCCCGCCAACTACAAGGTGCTGTTCCTGCAGGGCGGCGCCACCCTGCAGTTCGCCATGATCCCGCTCAACCTGCTGCGCGGCAAGGCCGCCGCCGACTATGTGAACACGGGCGAGTGGGCCAAGAAGGCCATCAAGGAGGCCAAGCAGTATGGCCAGGTGAACGTCGTCGCCTCCAGCGAGGACAAAAACTTCACCTATGCGCCGGCGCAGGAAGCCTGGAAGCTCAGCAAGGATGCCGCCTACGTGCACTACACCGCCAACGAGACCCTCGGTGGCGTCGAGTTCCACTGGACGCCGCAGACCGGGGATATTCCGCTGGTGTGCGACATGTCCTCGAACATCCTGTCGAAGCCGGTGGACGTCTCCAAGTACGGCCTGATCTACGCCGGCGCGCAGAAGAACATCGGCCCGGCCGGGCTGACCATTGTCATCGTGCGCGAGGACCTGATCGGCCAGGTGTTGCCGAAGACGCCCGTGATGCTCGACTACAAGACGTATGCCGAAAACGAGTCGATGTACAACACGCCGCCCACCTACGGCATCTACATCGCCGGCCTGGTGTTCCAGTGGCTCAAGCAGCAGGGCGGTCTGGCGGCCATGGAGAAGCGCAACCGCGAGAAGGCCGGCCTGCTCTACGCCTTCCTCGACCAGAGCAAGTTCTTCGTCAGCCCGGTGGCCAAGGCCGACCGCTCGCTCATGAATGTGCCGTTCACCCTGAAGAACGCCGAGCTCGACGAGGAGTTCCTCAAGGGCGCCAAGACGCGCGGCATGGTGCAGTTGAAGGGCCACCGCTCGGTCGGCGGCATGCGCGCCTCGATCTACAACGCCATGTCCATGGAAGGCGTCAAGGCGCTGGTCGACTACATGAAGGATTTCGAGGCGAAGCATGGCTAACAGCTACAAGATCCTGGTGCTCAACCAGATTTCCCAGGCGGGCCTGAAGCGCCTGCCGGCCGAACAGTACTCCGTCGGCAAGGACATCGCCGCACCCGACGCCATCCTGGTGCGCTCGGCCGACATGCACAAGCTGGACATCCCGGCCTCGGTGCGCGCCATCGGCCGCGCCGGCGCCGGCACCAACAACATCCCGGTGAA
>JADLGU010000377.1 GCA_020849155.1 Rhodocyclaceae bacterium
CCGCCGCTCGACGGCGGCCGCATCGCCGTCAGCCTGCTGCCGCATCGGCTGGCCTGGCAGTTCTCCAAGCTGGAGCCCTACGGCCTGGCGATCCTGCTGGTGCTGCTGTTCACCGATATACTCGGCAGGATCCTCGGGCCGCTCCTGGGCGTGTTCTTCCGCCTGCTCGATACGATTTTCACTTTTTAGCAAACACACAATGTACGCAGAACGAGTCCTCTCCGGCATGCGCCCCACCGGGCGCCTCCACCTCGGCCACTACCACGGCGTCCTCAAGAACTGGGTCACCCTGCAGAACGAGTACCCCTGCCTGTTCTTCGTCGCCGACTGGCACGCCCTGACCACCGCCTACGACGAGCCCGGCACCATCGAGGAGAACGCCTGGGAGATGGTCATCGACTGGCTGGCCGCCGGCGTCGACCCCTCGCAGGCCACCCTGTTCATCCAGTCGCGGGTGCCGGAGCACGCCGAGTTGCACCTGCTGCTGTCGATGATGACCCCGCTCGGCTGGCTCGAGCGGGTGCCGACCTACAAGGACCAGCAGGAGAAGCTGGAGCACAAGGATCTCTCCACCTACGGCTTCCTCGGCTACCCGCTGCTGCAGTCGGCCGACATCCTCATCTACCGCGCCAACCGCGTGCCGGTGGGCGAGGACCAGGTGCCGCACATCGAGTTCTCGCGCGAGATCGCCCGCCGCTTCAACCATCTCTACGGGCGCGAGGCGGACTTCGAGGAAAAGGCCCGGACGGCGGTGAAGAAGCTCGGCGCCAAGCGCGCCAAGCTGTACGAGGAGCTGCGCACCCGCTTCCAGCAGGACGGCGACCACCAGGCGCTGGAGCGCGCCCACGCGCTCCTCGACGAGGTGCAGAATCTGCCGCTGGCGGACCGCGAGCGCCTGTTCGGCTTCCTCGAGGGGACCAGCAAGATGATCCTGGTCGAGCCTGGCGCGCTGCTCACCGAGGCCGCCAAGATGCCCGGCCTCGATGGCCAGAAGATGTCCAAGTCCTACAACAACGCCATCTTCCTGCGCGAGAGCGCCGATTCGGTGACCAAGAAGATCCGCACCATGCAGACCGACCCGGCACGGGTGCGTCGCACCGACCCGGGCGACCCGGACAAGTGTCCGGTCTGGCAGTTCCACCTGGTGTACTCGGACGAGGGCACCAAGCAGTGGGTGCAGCAGGGCTGCCGCAGCGCCGGCATCGGCTGCATAGAGTGCAAGCATCCGGTGATCGACGCCGTGCTGAAGGAGCAGGAGCCGATGCACGAACGGGCCCAGGCCTACATCGACGACCCGACCCTGGTGCGCAACATCATCGCCGACGGCTGCGAGCGGGCCAGGAAGCTCGCCACCGAGACCATGCGCGACGTGCGCGAGGCCATCGGCCTGAACTACACATGAGCTCCGGCATGGCGCACGGCAAGGACGCTGAAGCGAAGCTGCTGGCCTCTATCCATGAGGTGTTTGCAGAGAAGATTCCTTTCAACAAGGTGCTCGGCCTGGATGTCGTTTCCCTGGCGAACGAGACCCCGGTGCTGCGCTTCGCCATGCGCCCCGAACTGGTCGGCAACTACATGCGCGGCAACCTGCACGGTGGCGTCATCTCGTCGGTGATCGATGTCTGCGGCGGGCTGACGGCCTTTCTCGGCCTGCAGAAGAAGCTGCGCGACGTCTCGATCGAGGAGCGCCTGCAGCGCTTCGCCCGCATCGGCACCATCGACATGCGCGTCGATTACCTGCGCCCAGGACTCGGCGCCTGGTTCGAGGCCAAGGGCTACATCCTGCGTACCGGCAACAAGGTGGCGGTGACCCGCATGGAACTGCACAACGACAGCGGCGAGCTGATCGCCATCGGCACCGGCGCCTACACTGTCGCTTGAAAATGACATGGAACCCATGAACGTCGAGACCGCCGCAACGCCTGCTCCGGAACCGGTCCACGTCGCCAAGCTTTACGGCGAGCCGATGCCGGAGATGCCGAAGGACCTCTACATCCCGCCCGACGCGCTGGAGGTCTACCTCGAATCCTTCGAGGGCCCGCTCGACCTGTTGCTCTACCTGATCCGCAAGGCCAACATCAACATCCTCGACATCCCGATGGCGCCGCTGACTTCGCAGTACCTCGTCTATGTCGAGGCGATGCGGGCGCGCAACCTGGAGCTGGCCGCCGAGTACCTGCTGATGGCGGCCATGCTGCTGGAGATCAAATCGCGCATGCTGTTGCCGCGGCCGAAGCGGGTCGAGGAAGCGGAGGAAGCCCTCGATCCGCGCGCCGAGCTGGTGCGCCGGCTGCTCGAATACGAGCAGATGAAGGCCGCCGCCGCCAAGCTCGATGCCCTGCCGCAGGCGATGCGCGACTACCAGTGGGTCTCGATCTGGATCACCGACGCGGCCGTCGAGCGGCTGCCCGAAGTGAACCTGCACGACCTGCAGGTGGCCTGGCTGTCGCTGATGAAGCACGCCAAGGTGATGCAGCACCACAAGGTGCGGCGCGAGGAGCTTTCCGTGCGCGAGCACATGAGCATCGTCCTGCGCAAGCTGCAGGGCGGCGCCTACCTCGAGTTCGCCGAGCTGTTCGACCTGACGCTGGGCGTCGCCGGCCTGGTGGTGAACTTCCTCGCCGTGCTGGAGCTCACCCGCGAGCGCCTGATCGAGGTCAGCCAGCGCGAGGTGTTCGCCCCGATCTATGTAAAATTGGCCCAATCCGCGAATGGACCGCACGATGTCGACGTCACAACCGTACACCCCTGAGGAATACAAGCGCGTCCTGGAGACCGCCCTGCTGGCGGCCTCGGACCCGCTGCCGCTCTCCGACCTGAAGAAGCTGTTCGACGACGAGTTCGACGACGACACCTGGCGGGTGCTGCTCAACGACCTGCGCGCCGAATGGTCCGGGCGCGGCATCGAGCTGGTGCAGCTGGCCAGCGGCTGGCGCTTCCAGACCAAGCCGGAATATCAGACCTACCTCGACCGCCTGAAGAACGAGAAGCCGCCGCGCTATTCGCGGGCCGTGCTGGAGACCCTGGCCATCATCGCCTACCGCCAGCCGGTGACGCGCGGCGACATCGAGGACATCCGCGGCGTCGCCGTCTCGCCCAACGTGATCAAGGTGCTGGAGGGCAGGGGATGGATCGACACCGTCGGCCATCGCGACACGCCGGGCCGTCCGGCGCTGTATGCCACGACCAAGCGCTTTCTCGACGACCTGCGCCTGAGAAGCCTCGCCGAGCTGCCGCCGCTGACCGAAATCGAACGGGTGATGGACCTTGCCGACGCCGCGCAAGCGTAGTCCCTTCCGGCCGCCGGCGACCCGGGACGGCGAGGCCCCGTCCCGCGGCCGGCGGCTGCCCGACGGACGCAAGGAGGCGGACGGCAACCGCGCCGCGCCAGAGGCCCGACCGCGCTCCGGCGGGCGCCGGAGCCAGCCGTCCAGCCAGCTAGTCCAGGGCGAACCCCAGAAGCTGCACAAGATGCTGGCGCAGGCCGGCCTCGGCTCGCGCCGCGAGCTGGAGGATTGGATCGTCGCCGGCAGGGTGAGCGTGAACGGCAAGCCGGCCCATGTCGGCCAGCGCATCGGCCCGGAGGACCGCATCCGGGTGAACGGTCGACTGGTCAACCTGCGCTTCGCCCCGCGCACCCCGCGCGTCCTGCTCTACCACAAGGTCGAGGGGGAGATCGTTTCCCGCGACGATCCGGAAGGCCGCCCCACGGTCTTCGACCGCCTGCCGCGCATCGGTGGCGGCCGCTGGGTGAACATCGGCCGCCTCGACTTCAACACCGAGGGGCTGCTGATGTTCACCAGCAGCGGCGAACTGGCCAACCGTCTGATGCATCCGCGCTACGATCTGGAGCGCGAGTACGCCGTGCGCGTCATCGGCGAACTGAGCGAGGCGCAGGAGCAAACCCTGCTGGAGGGGGTCGAGCTGGAGGACGGCACGGCCCATTTCAATTCGATCTATTCCCGCGGCGGGGAGGGCACCAACCGCTGGTACCACGTCGCGCTCAACGAAGGCCGCAACCGCGAGGTACGGCGCCTGTTCGAGGCCATCGGCGTCCAGGTCAGCCGGCTGATCCGGGTGCGTTTCGGGCCGGTATCGATGCCGCCGCGCCTCAAGCGGGGCATGATCGTCGAACTGCCCGAGGAGGAAGTCCGCGCCCTGATGAAGGCCCTGCCGGCCGCCAAAGCCAGCGAACGATTGTAGTTTCCGGGCATCTTCTGCTACAATTTCAAAGTTTTCCGATGAGATAACACCCTTCGCGGCCGCGGATGGGCTCCGGAAAAGCGTTGGATGGGCGTTTCGCCCATTTTTTATTTGTGGCGCATGGAACTGGCAAAGATCATCGAGCAGGCGGTCGGCGGCCTGGGTTACGAACTGGTGGATTTCGAGGCCAGCCCGCGCGCGCGGCTGCTGCGTGTGTTCATCGACTGCCCGAAGGGCGTCACGGTGGACGACTGCGCCGCGGTGAGCAACCACCTGACCCGCCTGTTCGCGGTCGAGAACATCGACTACGACCGGCTGGAAGTGTCCTCGCCCGGCCTCGACCGGCCGTTGAAGAAAGAAGCCGATTTCGTGCGCTTCGCCGGCCAGGAGGCGCAGCTGCGGCTGCGACTGGCGGTCAACGGCCAGCGCAATTTCACGGGCGTGCTGGCGGGCGTCGAGGAAGGACGGCTGAAGCTGGCCTGCAACGGCATGATGCATGAATTCGAGCTGGACCAGGTGGACAAGGCCCGCCTGGTGCCCAAGTACTGATTTGAGGATTGGCAGGAGACAGGTATGAGCAAGGAAATGTTGCTGCTGGTGGACGCCCTGGCGCGGGAGAAGAACGTTGCCAAGGACATCGTCTTCGCGGCTTTGGAATCGGCCCTCGCCTCCGCCACCAAGAAGCGCATCAACGAGGAGGCCGACGTGCGGGTGGCCATCGACCAGGAGAGCGGCGAATTCGAGTCCTTCCGGCGCTGGCAGGTCGTCCCCGACGAGGCCCTGGAGAACCCGGACGCCCAGATCAGCCTGTCCGAGGCCCAGAAGGAAATGCCCGAGATCCAGCTCGACGAGTTCATCGAGGAACAGCTCGAACCGATCGATTTCGGCCGCATCGGCGCCCAGGCCGCCAAGCAGGTCATCCTGCAGAAGATCCGCGACGCCGAGCGCGAGCAGGTGCTCAACGACTTCCTCGATCGCAAGGAGCACCTGGTTACCGGCTCGGTGAAGCGCATCGAGCGCGGCAACGCCATCATCGAGGCCGGCCGCATCGAGGCGGTGCTGCCGCGCGACCAGATGATTCCCAAGGAGAACC
>JADLGU010000378.1 GCA_020849155.1 Rhodocyclaceae bacterium
AGCCCCTCTCCCGCCAGCGGGAGAGGGGAGCAATCCGACCGCGTCCGCCGCGAATTCCCCATCCCGCTGCACGCCCTGCTCGACGAGGCCGTGGCGCGCCTCGCCGACTACCAGGATCCGGCTTACGCCACCCTCTACCTCGACCGGGTACGCGGCGTGCTGGCCGTCGACCGCGAAGCGGGCGGCGAGCCCGGCGGCTGGCGGCTCACGCGCGAGGCGGCGCGCCTGCTCGCCCTGTGGATGAGCTACGAGGACGTCATCCGCGTCGCCGACCTGAAGACCCGCGCCGGCCGTTTCGCCCGCGTGCGCCAGGAGGCCGCCGCCAAGGACGGCCAGATCGTCGTCGTCACCGATTATCTCAAGCCGAGCGCCCACGAGATCGCCGACATCCTGCCGCCGGCCTGGGCCGGGCGCCTGCGCCGGACCGCCGGTGCGGGGCGGGCCGTCAAGCTGCGCAGCAGCAGCGTCAGCGGCTTCCTCGCCCTGCGCCTGACGGCGGCGCTGAAGCCGCTGCGGCGCAGGAGCGCGCGCTTCGCCGAGGAGCAGGCGCTGATCGAGCGCTGGCTCGGCGCGATCAAGCGCCTCGGCTTCGCGGTGATGGATGCCGAACTGTCGCTGGAGATCGTGCAGTGCGCCCGCCTGGTGCGCGGCTACGGCGAGACCTGGCGCCAGAGCCGCGCGGCCTTCGTGAAGATCCTCGACACCCTGGTCGAGAACGAGCAGGCCGTCGCGCGCGGCGCCGACGCCCTCAAGCTGGCCATCCGCAAGGCGCGCGAAGCCGCGCTGGTCTACGAGGAAGCGAAACCGGCCCCCGCTGCCAGGGGCAAGCCGGTGATCTGGATGAAGAGCGGCTAACCGCCGCTGGATAAAAGTCGGTCTGCGTGGGACGGCGGGATGCCGGCCGCCGGACCGGCCAGCACCACCGAAGTTTCGATCTGCCGCGCCGGGATGGACCAGTAGCGCGCGAGGAGACGGTTCTTCTCCGCCTCGCCGACCTGGCGGAAGCCGTGGCGCGCGTAGAAGTCGATGGCCCAGCCCGCCGCGCGCCAGGTGCCGACCAGCACCGGCCGGTCGGTCAGCGACAGCAGGTGCCGCAGCAGCTTGCCGCCGATGCCGCCGCGGCGCGCCCGCGTGGCGACGTAGGCGTGGCGGATCAGCGTCACGTCCTGCACGTCCTGGATGCCCATCACGCCGAGCAGCGCGCCGTCCTCGAACCAGCCGAAGAAGCGCACGCCGGCGGCGATCTCGCCGCGCAGCTCCGCCTCGGACATGTACGGCTCGTGCAGACAGTCCGCCGGCACGTGGCCGCGGTAGGCCCGCGCCGCGTCGTTGATGACGGCGAACAGGGCAGGGATGTGGGCTTCGGTGCAGGGCGCGATCATTTATCCGGCAACGTCCCCACGAACTTCAGACTCTCCTCCACCCACCGCATCAAATCCCGATCCTCCTCATACCCCCGCGGATCGACGAAGACATAGCCCTTCATCGGTTTTCCGGTGAAGTCCATCACCCGCACATGCGGCCGGCGCAGCGCCTTCGCGTAGGCATCGGGTCCCACCCGCGCCATCAGCGCCTCGCCGACGATGCCGACGAACATGTGGCCGCGGGCGAGCAGGCACAGCCCGCCGAACATCTTCTTTTCGGTGATGCCGGGGCGCTCCTGCACCAGCTCGCGCAGCCGCTCGGCCAGTCCCTCGTCGTAGGCCATGGCGGCTATTGCATCGAATGCAGGCCGATCATGTTTCCCTCGGTGTCGCTCACCAGCACGATGAAGCCGTACTGGCCGATGGACATCTTCTCCTTCACGACGCGACCGCCGGCCTTGACGGCCTTCGCCGCCTCGACCGCGCAGTCGGCGCAGCTGAAGTACACCAGCACGCTGTTGCCGCCCGAGGGAAAGCCTTCCATCTTCACCAGCGAACCGGAGGCGCCATAGGTCTGGTCGCCCATGGGGAAGGCCCACATCTCCATGTCCGGCCCGCCGAGGTCGGTGAGCTGCAGGTTGAAAACGGATTCGTAGAACCCCCTGGCGCGGGGCATGTCCTGCACGTAGATCTCGAACCAGCCGACGGGGTTGGGCATGGGAGGCTCCTGTTGGTCAGGGAACGACCATTATGCGTCGCGTTGTTTGCGGAGAAAAGTCGGTCTGCGTGGGACGGCGTCAGGGCAGAGCGAGACGGATCGACCTCGGCACCCCTGGTACGTTGCGCCCGCGACAGGCCATGGCTACAAGGGGATTTTCCGTCCCGCGTAGCGGCGCTTCCAGCGGGTGAACATGCGGAACAGGCCGCCGAACATGCGCACCGCGGCGTGATAGACCCGGCGCGGCGCAAATCTATCGCGCTGCATGATTTCCAGGAATACCGCGTCGGCCTGTCGCCGCGACAGGGGCAGGCCGGCGTCGAGGAACTGGTAGAGCACGTCGTGCAGCAGCGAGGCGTAATAGGTCTTGGGCTTCTTGGTGATCTCGCTTGGCACGCCGTCGGGCGTGCCGAGAACGATGTCGGCCAGGGAATACTTCGGCGTGCATCCATCCCAGGCATAGCCGGCGAGAACGACGGCGTCCCCGTTCGGGTGGATCTCCAGCCGGCGCCGGCCGCTGCTGTCGGCGAACGCCCATCCCTCGCGCCAGTCCGCAGGCAGATGGCGGCCCAGGCTGTAGGTGTAGTCCTGTTCGAGAAGAAATATCCAGCGGACGGAGAATGCGGACACGGCGATTCCGTCATGGGTAAGGGCATCGGGATCTTGGGTCGAAAATCATCGGCACCAAAATTTCACATCACTGAAGCCGCCGGCAATCCCGGCAATATACCACCCGGATAACCTGTGCCGGCAAGCTGGCCGCCGTGGGTGTTCTGGAAAAGTCAGTTTCCGCGGAACGGCGAAAGGCAGCTCAGGGCACCCGGCGCGCGACATCCAGCCGCGCCGGCGGCAGCGGCCGATAGCCTTCGGCGCGGCCGGTGATTTCCTGCCAGAGTTCGCCGAGGGGGATCCTGCGTTCGCGGTCGCGGGCGACCCACTCGGTGGGAACGGGCTGGTCCGGCTTGAAGCGCACGCCCCAGATCGGCTCGAAGTCGTCGGTGGCAAGCGAGTAGCGGGCGTCGGCGACGACGCTGGCGTCGCGCGGGGCGCGCGTCACCCAGCCGGCGGAAAAATACCTGAAGCGCTGGAAGTCGCGGCGCACGCGCGGGTCGGCGTACTCAGCCGGCGTCAGGTCGCGTTCTTCCATGTGCGTCATGCGCGGGCCTTGCTTCCATTGCGCTTCGCCCGAGAGCGGCACGCGCACGCGGTCGGCGTGCAGGGTGTCGCCGCTGCGGGAGAGCGTGCGCCAGACGAAGGGATTGCCGACGGTGGGGAACATCTCGGCGCGGTCCACGGGATGGCCGCGGCCTTGGGCGATGCGCTCGAGCGCCGCTTCCGTCTTCTCGCGCTGCCAGCCGGCCGCGCCGACGTAGGCGAGGCACAGCGCCAGGGCGGCGACGGCCGGCGCGCGCGTGCGGCGCAGCGCGGCGAAGGCGAGGCCGAGCAGCGGGAACAGGGTGAACAGCGGCCCGATGGTGGTCATCAGGTTCCACGAGGCGCGCTCGGGCGAGAAGGGCCACAGCAG
>JADLGU010000379.1 GCA_020849155.1 Rhodocyclaceae bacterium
ATCGCCACCACCCTGGCGCTGGAGCCGGAGCTGATGCTGCTCGACGAGCCGACCCAGGGCATGGGCCATGAGGACGTCGGCCTGGTCAAGGACCTGATCAAGAAAGTCTCCGCCAACCGCACCGTGCTGATGGTCGAGCACAACATGGGCGTGGTGGCGGACATTTCCGACACCATCACCGTGCTGGCGCGCGGCGCCGTTCTGGCCGAGGGGTCCTACGCCGAGGTGTCGAAGAATCCGGCGGTGATCGAGGCCTACATGGGGACCGCCCAGGCATGAACGGCGCCGCCGAATACCTGCGCGTCACCGACCTGCACGCCTTCTACGGCGAATCGCACATCCTGCACGGCATGGATTTCCGCGTTAACCGCGGCGAGTGCGTGACCCTGCTCGGCCGCAACGGCGCCGGCCGCACGACGACGCTGAAGGCCATCCTCGGCCTGACCGGGAAGCGCACCGGTTCGGTGATGCTCAACGGCCGCGAGGTGATCTCCTCGCCGGCGCACCGCATCGCCCACCTCGGCGTCGGCTACTGCCCGGAGGAGCGTGGCATCTACGCCAGCCTATCGGCGGAGGAAAACCTGATGCTGCCGCCGCAGGTGGCCAGCGGCGGCATGGCGGTGGATGAGATCTATGCCATGTTTCCCAACCTGGGCGAGCGGCGCAAGAGCCAGGGCTCGCGCCTGTCGGGCGGGGAGCAGCAGATGCTGGCCATGGCGCGCATCCTGCGCACCGGCGCGCAGCTGCTGCTGCTCGACGAGATATCCGAGGGGCTGGCGCCGGTGATCGTGCAGAAGCTGGGCGAGGTGATCCGCCGCCTGAAGGAGAAGGGCTTCACCATCATCCTGGTGGAACAGAACTTCCGCTTCGCGGCGCCGCTTGCCGACCGCCTGTACATCGTCGAGCATGGCCGCATCGCGGCGGAGATCGGCAAGGACGAAGTGGAACAGAAGCAGGCGTTGTTGAACGAGTATCTCGGGGTTTAACCAACGAAGAGGAGAGAGAGATGAAACGCAAACTGATCGGCGCCCTGGTGGGCGCGGCCGTGATGTCAATGTCTGCCGGCCAGGCCTTGGCCCAGGCCAAGGCGCCCGCGGCGAAGGGGATGGCCGCCAAGCCTGCGGGCGTGAAGCTGTCTGGCGAGATGGTCAAGATCGGCGTCCTGACCGACATGTCCGGCGTCTATTCCGACCTGGGCGGACAGGGTTCGGTGACTTCGGCCCAGATGGCCATCGACGACTTCAAGGCCCAGGCCAAGCCGGGCTGGAAGATCGAGCTGGTCTATGCCGACCATCAGAACAAGGCGGATGTCGGTTCCAACAAGGCCCGCGAGTGGTACGACACCCAGGGCGTCGACATGATGACCGACGTGCTCAATTCCGCCGTGGCGCTGGCGGTCTCCAAGGTCACCCTGGAGAAGAAGCGGGTGCTGATCGACGCCGGGGCGGCCACCACCCGGCTCACCAACGAGGACTGCACCCCCTACACGGTGCACTACGTCTACGACACCTACGCCCTGGCCAACGGCGGCGGCAAGGCGGTGGTGAAGCAGGGCGGCGATTCCTGGTTCTTCCTCACTGCCGACTACGCCTTCGGCCATTCGCTGGAGAAGGACACCGCCGACGTGGTCAAGGCCAACGGCGGCAAGGTGCTGGGCGCGGTGCGCCACCCGTTGAACGCCTCCGACTTCTCCTCTTTCCTGCTGCAGGCGCAGGCCTCGAAGGCGAAGATCGTCGGATTGGCCAATGCCGGCGGCGACACCATCAACTCGATCAAGGCGGCCAACGAGTTCGGCCTGACCAAGAACCAGAAGCTGGTCGGTCTGCTGACCCAGATCACCGACATCCACGCCCTCGGCCTGCCCACCACCCAGGGCATGATGTTCACCGAGGGCTTCTATTGGAACCTCAATGCCGAGACGCGCGACTGGAGCCGGCGCTACTTCGCCAAGATGAAGAAGATGCCGAGCATGCTGCAGGCCGGGGTTTACTCGGCGGTACTGACCTACCTGAAGGCGGTGCAGGCGGCCGGTACCGACGAGGCCGACGCGGTGATGAAGCAGCTCAAGTCGATGACCATCAACGACATGTTCGCCAAGAACGGCAAGATCCGCGAGGATGGCCGGATGGTGCACGACATGTTCCTGGTCGAGGTGAAGAAGCAGGCCGAGTCGAAGGAGCCGTGGGACTACTACCACGTCCGCTCGGTGATTCCCGGCAACGAGGCCTTCCAGCCGCTGTCGCTGTCGCGTTGCCCGCTGGTGAAGAAGTAATCCCTGGCCAGTCGAGCATGTCGGAGATCTTCGGCGTCCCGGTCCAGGCTCTGATGGGCCAGCTCATGCTGGGCCTGGTGAATGGCTCGTTTTACGCCATGCTGAGCCTGGGGCTGGCGGTGATCTTCGGCATGCTCAACATCATCAACTTCGCTCATGGCGCCCTCTACATGATGGGCGCCATGTTCGCCTGGATGGGGCTGAACTACTTCGGCATCGGCTACTGGTGGTCGCTGCTGCTGGCGCCGCTGGGCGTCGGCCTGGTCGGCATCCTCATCGAGCGCAGCATGCTGCGATGGCTGTACAAGCTCGACCATCTCTATGGCCTGCTGCTGACTTTCGGCCTGGCACTGATCATCGAAGGCCTCTTTCGAGACCAGTACGGCGTATCCGGCCAGCCCTATTCGATTCCGGAGGAACTCACCGGGGCCTTCAACCTGGGCTTCATGTTCCTGCCGAAGTACCGCGCCTGGGTGATCCTCGCCTCGCTGACGGTCTGCTTCGCCACCTGGTACGTGATCGAGAAGACGCCCCTCGGCGCCTATCTGCGGGCAGCTACCGAGAACCCGCAGCTGACCCAGGCCTTCGGCATCAACGTGCCGCTGATGGTGATGCTGACCTACGGCTTTGGCGTGGCGCTGGCCGGTTTTGCCGGCGTGCTGGCGGCGCCGGCGCTGCAGGTTAGCCCGCTGATGGGCTCGAACCTCATCATCGTCGTCTTTGCCGTGGTGGTGATCGGCGGCATGGGCTCGATACTCGGCTCCATTGTCACCGGCCTCGGGCTGGGCATCGTCGAGGGCCTGACCAAGGTGTTCTGGCCGGAAGCCTCGGCCACGGTGGTGTTCGTGATCATGGCCATCGTGCTGCTGCTGCGGCCGGCCGGCCTGTTCGGGCGCGAAAAATGAACCGCAAGCGCGTCGGTTACGCCTTCCTTCTGGCGCTGATGCTTGTCGCCCCCGCCGTGGTCTATCCGGTGCTGGTGATGAAGATCCTCTGCTTCGCCCTGTTCGCCTGCGCCTTCAACTTGCTGATCGGCTACACCGGACTGCTCTCCTTCGGCCACGCCATATTCCTCGGCACCGCCGGCTATGTCGCCGGGCACAGCATCAAGGTATGGGGCTTCCCGCCCGAACTCGGCCTGATTTTCGCCGCGCTGGCCGCCGCCGCGCTGGGCTGGGTGATCGGCAGCCTGGCGATCCGCCGCTCGGGCATCTACTTCGCCATGATCACCCTGGCGCTGGCGCAGATGATGTACTTCTTCTTCCTCCAGGCGCCGTTCACCGGCGGCGAGGACGGCCTGCAGGACGTGCCGCGCGGCAAGCTGCTCGGCTTCATCGATCTCGCCGACGACTACAACCTCTATTATTTCGTACTGGCGATTTTCGTCTTCGCCTTCTGGCTGATCCACCGCACCATCCATTCGCCCTTCGGCCAGGTGCTGAAGG
>JADLGU010000380.1 GCA_020849155.1 Rhodocyclaceae bacterium
ACCAGGTCGGCGTGCCGTATCCGGACGACGCCTCGAAGAACGTGCGCGACTGGGCGGCGGCCTACAAGGCCAAGTTCAAGGAGGACCCGAGCCTGTTCTCCGCCTACGGCTACGTCATCGCCGACCTGTTCTACCAGACCGCCAAGCGCGCCGGCCCGAACCTGACCACCGACAGTTTCGTCAAGGCCCTGGAGAGCGCCCCTTTCGCCCGCGACATGTTCGGCAGCCCGGAATACAGGTTCACCGCGACCCAGCACCTGGGCAACCAGAAGTCGCGCGTCAGCCAGATCCAGAACGGCAAGTGGGTGACCATTACCGACTACATGTCAAACTGATCCCTCTCCCCGACCCTCTCCCCGCATGCTGGGGAGGGGGTAGGTCGGAAGGGGCGCTGCGGCGCCCCTTTTTCACGGCTTGACAGAATACGAACGTTCGTGCTAAAAAGTCGCCATGGGAAAAGGTGAAGAAACCCGGCAAGCGATTCTCGACCAGGCCATCGCGCTGGCCAGCGAGGTCGGCGTCAGCGGCCTGAGCATCGGCGCGCTGGCCGACAAGGCCGGCATGTCGAAGAGCGGCCTGTTCGCCCATTTCGGTTCCAAGGAAGAGATGCAGCTCGCCGTCCTGCGCCGCTCGCAGGAGCGCTTCGCCGAATACGTGTTCAAGCCGGCGCTGAAGGAGCGGCGCGGCCTGCCGCGCCTGCGCGCCCTGATGACCAACTGGCTGAACTGGACCGAGAAGGCGCGCCTGCCCGGCGCCTGTCCGCTCAACTCGGCGGCCAACGAGTTCGACGACCAGCCGGGCGCGGTGCGCGACGCCGTCGCCGCCGGCCTGGCCGAGGGCCGCCGCATGCTCGGCAACGCCGTGCGCCTGGCGGTGGAAGCCGGCGACCTGCGCGCGGACACCGACATCGAGCAGTTCGTCTTCGAGCTGGTCGGCATCGAACTCGTCGCCATGCAGAGCCAGCGCCTGTTCCGCGACAAGCAGGCCATCCCCCGCGCCCTCGACGCCTTCGAGCGCCTGGTGCGCGACCACCAGCCAAGCAGAAAGGAGTAGCGACCATGGACATGCCCCTGCCGCTTTTTTTTGGCGCCAAATTTAGCACGACCGTTCGTTTCTTAATCCACCTCGCCCGGCATCGCCTGGCCTTCCGCCTGCTCGCGCCCCTGGCGCCGCGGCGGGCCGGGGCGCGGGCGCGGCGCCTGTTCATGACGCCGCCGCGCCATCCCTTCCGCCGCGCCGAGCTCGACGCCCTGGAGGAGGCCTCGCCGTTCACGATCTCCCTGCCGACCGGCCGCCTGGTGTGCTGGCGCTGGGGCCGCGCCGAGGATCCCGTCGTGGTTCTTCAGCACGGCTGGGGCGGCCGCACCGCGCAGCTGCGCGGCTACGTCGCGCCGCTGGTCGCGCGCGGTTATTCGGTGGTGGGGTTCGATGCGCCCGGCCACGGCATGACCGGCGGGCGCGAATCCTCGCTGGTGCACATGGTCGCCGCCCTCGACGCGCTGCTGCGCCATCTCGGCCCGGTCGAGGCGGTCATCGGCCACTCGCTGGGCGGCGCGGCGGCCAGCTACGCCATGGCGCAGGGCGCGCCGGTGAGGAAGGCGGTGCTGCTGGCGCCGGCAGCGGACATCGTCGGCCACACGCGCCGCTTCGCCCGCCACCTCGGCCTGCCGGAAGGCATCCGCGCGCTGATGCAGGCGCAGATCGAGCGCCACTTCGGCGTGCGCTGGAGCGAGTTCGAAGTCGAGCGCATCGCGCCGCGGCTGGCGCAGCCGGCGCTGATCGTGCACGACATCGGCGACCGCGACAATTTCTTCCGCGAGGGCGAATGCTACGCCCGCCATTGGCGCGGCGCGCGCCTCGTCGCCACCCACGGCCTCGGCCACCGCGGCGCGCTGCACGACTCGGCGGTGATCGGCGAAGTGGTGTCCTTCATCGCCGCGGCAGGATGAGCAACGCCGTCGTACCGCCGCCCTCGCGCGGCGCCAGCGTCACTTCGCCGCCATGGGCGCGGGCAATGGCGCGGGCGATGGCCAGGCCGAGGCCGGCGCCGCCGGTGTGGCGCGCGCGCGAGGCCTCCAGCCGCACGTAGGGCTCAAAGACGCGCTCGCGCTCCTCGGCCGGGATGCCCGGGCCGCGGTCCTCGATGCGGACCTCCACCGCCTCGGCGCCGTCGGCGAGCGTGACGTCCACCGCGCCGCCGCCGTAGCGACAGGCGTTGTCGATCAGGTTGGCCAGGCAGCGGCGCAGCGCCTGCGGCTTGGCCGTCACCGGCAGCGCCGTGCCGCGCAGACCGACTTTTGCGCCGGCCGCCTCGGCATCCTCGGCGAGGCCCTCGAGCAGGGCGACCAGGTTGAGCTTCACCGCCTGTTCTGTGTCGGCGCCGGCGCGCAGATAGTCGAGCGTGCCGCCCACCATGGCATCCATCTCCTCGATGTCGCGCTGCATGGCGGCGCGCGCCTCGTTCTCGGGCAGCTGTTCCAGGCGCAGGCGCAGCCGCGTCAGCGGCAGGCGCAGGTCGTGCGAGACGCCGGCCAGCGCCTGGGCGCGCGTCTCCAGGTACGACTTGAGGGAACGCTGCATGGCGTTGAAGGAGCGCGCCGCGCGCGCCACTTCCTGCGGCCCCTTCTCCGCGAGCGGCGGCTGGTCGAGGTTGCGCGCCAGGCCGTCGGCGGCCGCGGCCAGTTCCTTGAGCGGGCGCGTCATGCGCCGCACCGCCCAGGCCGAGGCCAGCGCCACCACCACGGCCAGCAGGCCGAGCAGGCCGAGCAGGCGCAGCGGCCAATCGAGCGGCGGCTGCGGCAGCGCGTGGCGGAAGGTGACCACCGTGCCATCGCCCAGCCGCGCCTGCGTCACCGCCAGCAGCACCAGCGGGCCGTCGTGGCGCTGGTGGCGGTCGGGCCGCATCGCTTCGCGGTCGGCGCGGCGCTCCGGCCGCGGCACGTGGCGGATCGACAGCACCTGCAGCGGCAGCGGCCGCTCCAGCTCGCGCGCCACGCGCTGCAGGAAGGCAGAGCCCTCGGGCCCCGGCTCCGCGCCGCCCGGCTGCCAGGGCTCGTCGAGGGTGAGGCGCGTCGGCGGCACGCTCAGCGCCCGCACCAGGCGCGGCCGTTCCTCGGCCGGCGCCGCGTCCAGCACGCTGATGATGCCGGCGATGCGCTGGGCGGCGTATTCGCGGCGCAGGCGGTCGCCGAAGCGGGCGCGCTCGTCGACCATCAGCCAGGAGCCGGCGAGTTGCGCCACCACGATCGCCGCCACCAGCGCCAGCACGAGTTGGCCGAAGAGGCTGCGGGGAAGCAGTTTCATATTGGCCCTTTTTCACCCTCACCACAGCCCTCTCCCATCAAGGGAGAGGGGGCAAGGCTCCCCTCCCCCCTCGCGGGGGAGGGGTTGGGGGAGAGGGGGAAACACGCATTCACGCGCGCCGCTCCACGTCGGCCGCCAGCATGTAGCCCTCGCTCCGCACCGTCTTGATCAGCTGCGGCTCGCGCGCGTCGTCGTCGAGGCGGCGGCGCAGACGGTGCACCATGACGTCCACGCTGCGGTCGAAGGGGCCGGCCTCGCGCCCGGCCAGCACGTCCATCAAGTGATCCCGCGACAGCACGCGGAAGGGGTTCTCGGCGAAGGCGCGCAGCAGCTTGAACTCGCCGTTGGAGATCGGCACCACGACCCCATCTGAGCCGACCAGGTGGCGCGCGCCGAGGTCCAGCGTCCAGCCGGCGAAGGCCAGCGCGCGGGCCGGCGCCTCGCGCGCGGCGTTCTCGCCGGCGCGGCGCAGGATGCTGCGGATGCGCGCCAGCAGCTCGCGCGGGTTGAAGGGCTTGGGCAGGTAGTCGTCGGCGCCCATCTCCAGGCCGACGATGCGGTCGGTGTCCTCGCCGCGGGCGGTGAGCATGAGGATCGGCAGCGACGATTCCGCGCGCAGCGCGCGGCACAGCGCCAAGCCGTCCTCGCCCGGCAGCATCAGGTCGAGGATCACCAGGTCCGGCGC
>JADLGU010000381.1 GCA_020849155.1 Rhodocyclaceae bacterium
CCGCGCGCGAAATTCTTCGCCAACTCGCCGGCGCTGGAACTGCTCGATCTCCTCGAACGCCTCGCCCCCTTCGCCTCGCCCTCGCTCATCCTGCGCGACCCGGCGCCGCGCATGGCGCAATGAAGGGCCGAGCCGGTAGAATGGTTGGCCCAACCAACAATAACGACCCGTCCGCTTGAACGCCCCCCATCCCGAACCCGACTGGCGCGCCGTGCTGGCCGCCGCCTTCTGCGGCGTGGCCGTGGCGATGAACGTCGGCAAGGTGCCGATCGCCATGGAGCAGCTGCGCGGCGAATTCGGCCTGTCGCTGGTCGCCGCCGGCTGGATCTCGTCGATGATCAACCTGATCGGCGTTTCCACCGCCCTCCTCTTCGGCCTCTTCGGCGATCGCGTCGGCGCGCTCAGGATGTGCTTCGTCGGCCTGGTCGTCAGCGTGCTGGGCGGCCTCGGCGCACTGCTCGCCGCCGGCGAATGGACGCTGCTCCTGTCGCGCTTCGCCGAAGGCGCCGGCATGGTGGCCGTGGCCGTCTCGGCGCCGGCGCTGCTCTCCGCCGCCAGCAGCCCGCACGACCGGCGCTTCGCCCTGGGCATCTGGAGCGCCTACCTCCCCGCCGGCGTCGGCACGATCATGCTGCTGGCGCCGCTGGTCGTGCCCCTGGGCGGCTGGCGCGGCCTGTGGCTCCTCACGCTGGGCATGCTGCTGCTGGCGGCGGGCGCGTTGCATCGCTCGCGGCCGGCCTATCGCAGCGCCGCCCCGGGCGGGCGGCACCCCCATCCGGTCGCCGCCGCGCGCGAGGCGCTGTCCCAGTCGGAGCCGTGGCTGCTGGCCACCGCCATGACCAGCTGGACCCTGCAGCACTACGCCCTGATCATCTGGCTGCCGACATTCCTCAGGGAGCAGCGCGGCCTCTCGTCCCTGGCGGCAGCGCTGCTGTCCTGCCTGATGGTGCTGGTCACTGTGCCGGGCAACCTGCTCGGCGGCAGCCTGCTGCAGCGCCATGTCCACCGCGGCAAACTGATCGTCGCCGCCAACGTCGTCACCGGCCTGTGCAGCCTCGGCATCTTCCTCGACGCCCTGCCCGACCTCGCGCGCTACGCGCTGTGCCTGCTGCTCTCCTTCATCGGCGGGCTCGTCCCCGCCTCGGTCCTCTCCTCGTCGGCCAGCTACGCCCGCACCCCCAGGCAGATCGGCACGCTGCAGGGCCTGTACATGCAGTTCGGCAACATCGGACCCTTCATCGGCCCGCCGCTGATCGCCATGCTGGTCGCCGCCAGCGGACACTGGGGCGACGCCCTGTACGTCACCGGCGGCGCGGCGCTGGGCGGCATCGGCCTCGGCCTGCTGATTCGAAAACGGGAAATGAGGGCCGCGGAGCAGAAGCCGGCTAAGGCTTGACCGGATCCCACGGCTCCTGGGCGAAGTAGGCCTCCATGCCCGGCTGCGTGTGCGGATTGCGCGCCTTGCCCCAGTGGCACGTGAGGCGCGCGTAGTTGTCGAGGTCGCTGCCGACGAGGCAGACCATCTCCATCGCTTGTTTGTCGCCCCACTTGAACGCCAGCACCCAGGCCTCGCCCGGATCGGCGCGGCGCACGTCGCCGTAGATCGTGCTGCGCTTGCCGGCGATGGTGCGCGTCAGGCGCAGCTGCTTGCCCGCCCGCTCGATCTTCGCCGTGCCGGTGTAGGTGGCCTGGCTGTCGGGATGGCGGCCGATCAGCGTGTAGCGCCCGCGCACGAAATCCCACAGCGGCGACTCGTCGTCGTCCGCGGCGAATACGGGTTGCGCCAGCAGGCAGGCCAGCGCGAGCAGCGCCGCCTGCAGGATGCGTCGTTGCAAGATTGTCTTCATGTCCGGACAGGAAAAATAAACCCAACCTTACCACCGTGGCCGCCCGGCAGGCACGCCGCATTGCCCGGGCCGCGCCCGCATGCGACGATGCCGGTTCATTCAACCGGAGCCGTCCGATGTACATCCCTCCCGCCTTCCGCGAAGACCGCATCGAGGCCCTGCACGAACTCATCCGCCTGCACCCGCTCGGCCTGCTGACCACCGCCGGCGCAAGCGGCCTGGCCGCCACGCCCCTGCCCTTTCTGGTCGATGCCGGGGAGAGCACAAGCGGCACCCTGCGCGCCCACATGGCGCGGGCCAATCCGCACTGGCGCGACTTGCAGGGCGGCGCCGACTGCCTCGTCGTCTTCATGGGGCCGCAAGGCTACGTCACGCCCTCGTGGTACCCGACCAAACGCGAAACGCAGAAGGTGGTGCCGACCTGGAACTACGTCACCGTGCAGGCCTGGGGCCGGCCGCGCCTCGTCGAGGATGCCGCCTGGCTGCGGCGGCAGATCGACGACCTCACGCGTGCCATGGAAAGCGCCCGCCCCGAACCCTGGGCGGTGAGCGACGCGCCGGAGGACTACCTCGCGGCGCAGATGAAGGCCATTGTCGGCATCGAGATTCCCATCGCGCGTATCGAAGGCAAATGGAAGCTGAGCCAGAACCGCCCGGCGGCGGACCGCGCCGGCGTCCTCGCCGGACTGAACGATCCCCAAGACCCCGATAAGAATGAGGCCATGGCGCAACTGATGGCGGAGCGCGGCGATTCGCATTGACGATCCAGAATGACTGCCGCATGCTTTCCTTCCCCCAACAGAGAAGGAGCGCGTCATGCAAAGAAAAGCGATATGGCTGGCTGCGGCCGGCGCGATGGGCGTGATCGGCGTGGCGGGCTGCGCGACCCTGCAGCCTAACCCCAAGGAAATGACCTTCTTCGTGACCAGCGTAAACCCCGGCAAGGGCGGCGACCTGGGCGGCCTCGAAGGCGCCGACAAGCACTGCCAGTCACTGGCGCAGGCAGCCGGCGCCGGCCATCGCACCTGGCGCGCCTACCTCAGCACCCAGGCCTCGACGCTGGCCGGCAAGGACTTCGCCAACGCCCGCGACCGCATCGGCAGCGGCCCCTGGCAGAACTTCATGGGTGAAGTCATCGCGCGCAGCGTCGACGACCTGCACTCGCCCGGCAGCAGCCTGACCAAGCAGACGGCCCTCGACGAAAAGGGCCGGATCGTGAACGGCCGCACCGAGAAGCCCAACAAGCACGACATCCTCACCGGCTCGCGACCCG
>JADLGU010000382.1 GCA_020849155.1 Rhodocyclaceae bacterium
AGCAGCGGGCATGCGCCTCTTCCAGCACGGCATCGAAGTTGCCGACCGGCTGGTGGGCGTGCACGCCGAGGAGCAGGGAGATCGGTTCGGCCATGAAATCCTCGACGCGTCAGCTGGCGCGGCGCATGGCGCCGCCGCCTTCGGGCATGCCGCCGCCGCTGGAGATCCGCACGGCCAGTTGGGACGGCTCGGGCAGCTGCAGCAGCCGGTAAAGATGGGCCAGGTTGGCGCGGAACAACTGGTCGAAGCTTGCCACCGCCTCGCGGGGGTTGTAGCCGCCGAACCACCAGAACCAGTCGGAACCCTCGCACACCGCCAACTGGGCTTCGGCCGCTGCCCGCGAGCGCTCATCGAGGCGGCCGCTGTCCATGACCAAATCATACGCCTGCTTGGCCGCGCAGAGCAGGTCCCAGGCGCGGTTCTTGTCGGCTTCGCCGATCCAGGTGGAGAAGGTGCCGTACACCCAGCTGCCGGCCACCAGGCCGGGCAGGGGGGCGGCTTCCCCGCCGCGGCGCGCCAGCCAGTCGGAAAAGGTGGTGGTGGTGAGCCAGGGCTGGGCGGCGAGCAGGTCGTAGAGGTCCTCGAAGAAGTAGTAGCCGTTGTAGGGGTAGTGCTCCCAGGCGTTTTCGCCGTCGAGCATCACGCACACCAGCGGGGTCTCGCCGGCCGGGGCGGCGTCGCGGATGGCCGCCAGTTGGTCGACGAAATGGCGGGCGGCGTCGCGTCCGTGCCACTTGGCGTACTCGAAGCCGATCAGGTCGGAGAGCCGCTCGTCGCGGAAGAACAGCGCCACCTCGGGTGCCGCGGCGAGGCGCCAGGGGCGGTGGTGCGGCTGGCCCGGCGCGGCGAGGTTGTCGCGGCGCAGGCTGTTGGCGAGCACGCTCTGGCTGGAGGCCGCCCAGCGGCAGCCCTGGGCGGCGAGTTGCCGGACCAGGGCGGCGGAGACGGCGCCCTCGGCCGGCCACATGCCGGCCGGGGCCTGGCCGAAGCGGCGGGCATGGCTGGCGCGCGCCAGGGCGATGTGGCGATCGACGCGGGCCCGGCCGCCGGGATAGAAGTGCGCCTGCGGCAGCGCCATGTCGGGCTGGGCCTCGCGCGCCGAGGCGAAATCCAGCAGCAGCGGCGCCAGCGGATGGGTGTCCGGCGTGGCCGACAGCTCGACCTGGCCGCGCCCTGCCAGGGCGCGATAGCGCGGCACCAGGCCGCGCAGGGTTTCCGCCATCATCTCGAGCAGGCGGCGCCGGTCGGCGCGGCTGAAGCCCTCGCCTTTCGCCATCAGTTCCGCCAGCAGGGCGCGGCTGCGCCGCTCGGTCTCCCCGGTCCACACCAGGTGGTACCAGACCAGCAGGTCGGCGAAAAAGGCGCCGGAAAGGTAATCGACTACCGCCGCGCCCTGGCCTTCGACCGTGCGATAGAGGTGATGCAGCCGTTCGTAGCGCGGGTAGGGTGCCACCATGCGGGCGTGGTTGCCCGGCAGGCAGGTGGCCAGCACCAGGTTGCGTTCGTCCGCGTCGAGGCGGTCGAGCGACTCGCGCGCCAGCAGGCGCAGCAGCGGATCGCGGAATTCGCCGGCGTCGAACTGGCCCACGTAGTCCTCGATCTGGTCGAGCAGCACCGGCACGAAGTTCACCACCGCGCGGACCTGCGGGTGCCGCTCCAGGTGCCCCGCCATGTCGGTGTAGTCCTTGAGGGCGTGCAGGTAGGTCCACGGCCGGCGGAACTCGCCGGTGGCGTGGTCGCGGTAATCCGGCTGGTGCATGTGCCAGAGGAAGGCCAGCTCCAGCTTGCGCGGTTCGCTCATTCCGGCGCTCCGCGGCTACCTGACCCCATGCACCTGCTGCCCGAGCATTTCGGGCGTGACCAGCGTGACGCCCTTCTCGGTGACGTGGAAGCGGCGCGCATCCTCCTCGCGATCGACGCCGATCTTCATGCCGTCCGGAATGCGGCAGCGCTTGTCGAGGATGGCGCGCTTGATGACCGCGTTCCTGCCGATGCGCACCTTGGGCAGGATCACCGAGTCCTCGACCACGCTGCGCTCTTCGATGCGCACGTCGGAGAAGAGCAGCGAGCGACGCACCGCGGCGCCGCTGATGATGCAGCCGCCCGAGACGATGGCGTCGATCGCCTGGCCGCGCCGGTCTTCATCGTCGAAGATGAATTTGGCCGGGGGCAGTTGCTCCTGGTAGGTCCAGATCGGCCAGTTGTTGTCATACAGGTTCAGTTCCGGCGTGACATGGACGATATCCATGTTGGCCTCCCAGTAGGCGTCCAGGGTGCCAACATCCTTCCAGTAGGGCCTGCCTTCCTCGCCGCCGACGCAGCTCCCGGCGAAATCGTGGGCGAAAACGCGGTAGCGATCCACGATATGCGGAATCACATCCTTGCCGAAATCGTGCGAGGAGCTCGGATCGTCGCTGTCCCGGATAACCTGCTCGAAAAGAAAGCCGGCGTTGAAGACATACACGCCCATGCTGACCAGGGCGCGATCCGGCTTGCCGGGCATGGCCTCCGGATCTTTCGGTTTTTCGGTAAAGCGGCTGACGCGCCAGTCATCGCTCACGCTGATGATGCCGAAGGCGCCGGCTTCCTCGCGCGGCACCTCCATGCAGGCTATCGTCAGATCGGCCTGCTCGGCGACATGGAACGCGAGCATGCGGCCGTAGTCCATCTTGTAGACATGATCGCCGGCAAGCACGACGACATATTTCGGATGGTTGCGCCGCAGCATGTCGAGGTTCTGGAACACCGCGTCGGCGGTACCCTTGTACCAGTCCGCGCCCAACTGTTGCTGCGCCGGCAGCAGATCGATGAATTCGTTGAGGCGACCGTCGAGGAAGCCCCAGCCGCGCTGCAGGTGGTGGATCAGGCTTTGCGATTTGTATTGGGTGGCGACACCGATGCGGCGAATGCCGGAGTTGATGCAGTTGGATAGCGTAAAATCAATAATTCGGAACTTGCCGGCAAAGGGAACCGCCGGCTTGGAGCGCCAGTCGGTGAGCTGTTTCAGTCGGCTGCCGCGCCCGCCGGCGAGCACGATGGCGAAGGCCTCGCGCGTGAGCTGGCTGACGAAGCGCGGCCCCTGCCCGCCCCGGGTGGTGGTGTAGACCTGGCGAAGCGCCTCGTTGTCGTCTTGCATGCGGCTGCCCTCTTTCAGATGCGACTATGACTGCCAAATTGCCCGTTGCCGACCGTTCTGCCGCCAAGCCATGGGGACGTCTGCTGCTCGCGCGGGAGCATGCTCCCTTTTCCTGCCTTGGCCCGTTCCGCGACGCGGACGGCTGGCGTATCCGCGTGTTCCGTCCCGGCGCCGCATCCGTCGCCCTGGAAACCCCGGGCGGACCGGCGGCTTTTGTCTGCCGGGATCCGGCGGGCGTTTTCGAGTGGCGCGGCGCCGCGTTGCCTGCCGACCCTTATCGATTGCTGGTCGAGGCGGGGGGCGCCACGCTGCGCTGTCACGATCCTTACGCTTTCCCGCCGGCGGCGACGCCGCACGACCTGTATCTTTTCAGCGAAGGACGGAATTATCAAGCCTATCGTTTGCTGGGCGCCAGCCTGGAGTCGCGCAAGGGCGTCTCCGGCGCCTGTTTCCGCGTCTGGGCGCCCAACGCCGAACGGGTCTCCGTCGTCGGCGAGTTCAACCACTGGGATGGCCGCGTGCATCCGATGGCGTCGCTCGGCGCCTCCGGCGTGTGGGAGTTGTTCATTCCCGACCTGCCGGCCAATGTGCTCTACAAATACGAGATCCGCAACCGTGCCACGGGGGCCGTGCAGGTGAAGACCGATCCCTACGGCCAGGGCTTCGAGCTGCGGCCGGCGACGGCAACGGTCGTGCCGGCTCCCGCGGCGCATGCCTGGGGCGACGCGGACTGGCTGGCACGCCGTGCGCAGTGGGACTGGCTGCATGCGCCGCTGTCGATCTACGAACTGCATGCCGGTTCCTGGC
>JADLGU010000383.1 GCA_020849155.1 Rhodocyclaceae bacterium
CACGCCGCCGGCGAGGATGAGGTCGCCGCGGCCGGCCTGCATGTTGGCGATGGCCGAGTCGAGCGCCTGCATGCCGCTGGCTCAGTTGCGCATCACCGTCCAGCCCGGCACCTTGAGGCCGCAGCCCATGCGCAGGGCGGCGACGCGGCCGATGTTCACCTCATCGGGCGAGGGCGAGGCGCAGCCGAGGATGACTTCATCGAGCTCCTCGGCGGAAAAGGGCTGGCGCACCAGCAGCGCGCGGCCGGCGGCGGTGGCAAGGTCGCCCGCCGAGAAGGGGCCGGGGGCGTTGCGCGCCTTGAGGAAGGGCGTGCGGGCGCCGTCGATGATGTACACGGGTTTCATTCAGCCCTCCTCAGGCTGCCGCGCGATGCGCGGCCGGCTTGGGTTCGCAGCGCTGCAGGCCGAGGTCGAAGGGGAAGTCGTCCACCTTGATGACTTCCGCCGTCAGTTCGCGCGCGCGCACCAGCAGGGCGTGCTCGGCGGTGGTGATGACGCCCTGCGCCAGCGCCTGGCTTTCGATCTCCTGCGCGCTGCGGCCGGACAACTTGCCGGCCTTCTGGGCGGCGCGCAGCTTGGCCTGGACGGCTTCCGCCTGCAGAGTGGCCTCGAGGGCAAGTTCGATCACGCCGACCGGGTCCTGCGCGTCGCGCGGGATGTACATGCCGGCGGTCAGGCGGTCGCGGGTCTCGGAAGGCGCGATGAGCAGGTCCGCCACCTGGCCGCCGAGGCGGTCGGAAGGCACGACGTAGGGCCGGCCGAGCGGGAAAATGGTCCGCCGCAGCAAGGTCGACACGACTCGGCTGGGGAAGTTGGAGACGACGCCCTCGAAGGCGTTCTGCGCCTTGAACATCGCGTCCCAGATGGCCCAGTGCATCAACGGCGCGTCAGACTGCGCCCGTCCCTCGGCCTCGTAGCGCTTGAGCACGGCCGAGGCGAGGTACATCAGCGAGAGGATGTCGCCCATGCGCGCCGAGAGCTTCTCCTTGCGCTTCAGGTCGCCGCCCATCACCAGCATCGAGACGTCGGCGAGGAAGGCGAAAGCCGAAGAGAAGCGCGTCAGCTGCTGGTAGTAGCGGCGCGACTCCGGCGCGACGTTGGCCGGCACGCTAACGAAATGCGAGCCGGTGATGCCGGTCAGGAAGGCGCGCAGGCCATTGCCGATCGTGTGCCCGATGTGGGCGAAAAGCGCCTTGTCGAAGGCCGCCAGATCGTCCGTCTGCGCGGCACGCATCTCGGCCAGCACGTAGGGGTGGCAGCGGATGGCGCCCTGGCCGAAGATGATCAGGCTGCGCGTCAGGATGTTGGCGCCTTCCACGGTGATGCCGACCGGCACCTGCTGGTAGGCGCGGCCGAGGAAGTTCGAGGGGCCGAGGCAGATGCCCTTGCCGCCGAGGATGTCCATGCCGTCGTTCATCGCCTGGCGGCAGCGCTCGGTGACATGGTACTTGACGATGGCCGAGACCACCGAGGGCTTCTCGCCCAGGTCGATGGCGCCGGCGGTCATCACGCGCGCCGCGTCGGAGAGATAGAGGTTGCCGCCCATGCGCGCCAGCGGCTCCTGGATGCCCTCGAACTTGCCGATCGCGGTCTTGAACTGGTTGCGCACGCGGGCGTAGCCGCCGACGGTGCGCACCGCCAGCTTCTGCATGCCGGTGTTGGAGCCGGGCAGCGAGATCGAGCGGCCGGCGGCGAGGCACTCCATCAGCATGCGCCAGCCCTGGCCGGCCATCTTCGGTCCGCCGATGATGAAGTCGAGCGGCATGAAGACATCCTTGCCGCGCGTCGGCCCGTTGTGCCAGGCGGCGTTGAGCGGGAAGTGGCGGCGGCCGGTCTCGACGCCGGGGTGGTTGTGCGGCACCAGGGCGCAGGTGATGCCGAGATCCTCGGTCTCTCCGAGCAGGCGCTCCGGGTCGAACAGGCGGAAGGCCAGGCCGACCACCGTGGCGATCGGCGCCAGGGTGATATAGCGCTTGTCCCAGGTGACGCGCATGCCGACGACTTCCTTCCCTTGCCAGAGGCCGCGGCAGACGATGCCCTGGTCGGGGATCGAGGCGGCGTCCGAGCCGGCCCAGGGGCTGGTCAGGGCGAAGCAGGGGATGTCCAGCCCTCTGGCCAGTCGCGGCAGGTAGTGGTTCTTCTGTTCCTCGGTGCCGTAATGGAGCAGCAGTTCGGCAGGCCCCAGGGAGTTCGGCACCATCACCGACACCGCGGTGGCGGCGCAGCGGGTGGACAGCTTGGTCACCACCTCGGAATGGGCGAAGGCGGAAAACTCAAGGCCGCCATAGCGCTTGGGGATGATCATGCCGAGGAAGCCCTTCTCCTTGAGGTACTGCCAGGCCTGCGGCGACAGGTCGTGGTCGAGGTGCGAGGAGGTCCAGTCGTCGGAAAGGCGGCACAGCTCCTCGGTCTCGTTGGCGAGGAAGGATTGTTCCGCGGGAGACAGTTTCGGCTGCGGGTAGGCGAGCAGCTTGCGCCAGTCGGGACGGCCGTGGAACAGCTCGCCCTCCCACCAGACGCTGCCGGCCTCGAGCGCCTCGCGTTCGGTCTGCGACATCTGCGGCAGCATCCTGCGATAGGCGGCGAAAAGCTGCCGCGTAATGACTGCGCGGCGCAGGGGCCGGATGGCGAGGAGCGCCACCACGGCGGTCAGCGGCAATGCGATCAATAAGGTCCAGGTCATGCTGTTCTCCTTTTCTTCCTCCGGCGGGAAACGCCGCCGTGTAGTGCTGCTTATCGGTAGTTAACGGCGGCCAGTCGACCGCCCTTGAGTCAGATGGCCCGGCGCGGGCCCTTTTCACGGGGTTTGGCCGACGCCTCGGCCAGCGGCGCGCGCAAGCCGCCGAGCAGGAAGGGCATCAGCCGGCGCGCCAGGGCACCGGGGTCCTTCTCGTCCAGCTCGTGTTCGGCCACCAGCTGCAGGGCGTCGGTGCCGGCGATGGCATAGGACATGGCGCCGAGCATGAAGTGGAAGCGCCAGAGGATCTCCTCGGGCGGCACGTCCGGCAGCGAACGGAACAGCGCCTGCTTGAAGCGCGGCACCACGGCGGCGTATTCGTCGGCGAGGAACTGGCGCACGAAGGCCGACGGCTCGGTGTAGGTGCGGCCGAGCAGGCGCATGAAGGTGTGGCCGCCGTGCTCGGTGTCGGCCGCCATGCGCAGCGAGACGCCGAAGAAGGCCTCGACGATCTGGTGGGGTTTCAGCGGGGCGCCCTGCGCCTCCTTCTCAAAACGTTCGAGGGCGTTCAGACGTTCCCGGTTGAGCCAGGTCAGGCGGCGGCGGAACACCTCCTGGATCAGCGCCTCCTTGGAGCCGAAATGGTAATTGATGGAAGCCAGATTGACCCCGGCGCGGCCGGTGATCTGACGCATCGAGGTGGCCTCGAAGCCGAATTCGACGAACAGGGATTCGGCCGCGTCGAGGATGCGCTCGCGGGTGTCCGGGTTCTGCTTGGCTTCCGTCAGGCTCATGGAACGCTCGTTTCAAACGACCGTTTGAATGATACGGCCGTTTCTGTGGATGTCAAGCCGGGAATTTAGGCGCATGCGCCTAAGCTACCTGTTGAAAGGCATAAGTAATTTAGAATTGAATGATGCGCCGCACCGCCACCACCGCCCCCTTGCCCGCCCCCGCCTCCGGGGAGCGCCGCGACTGGCAGACCATCCGCAGCCTGATCCCCTACATCTGGGCCTACCGCGGCCGGGTGCTGTTCGCGCTGGCCTGCCTCGTCGCCGCCAAGGCGTCCAACGTCGGCGTGCCGCTGGTGTTCAAGGAGGTGGTCGACGCCTTCACGGCGGAAAGAACGCCACAACAGGCCGTCCTCGCCGTGCCGTTGGCGCTGCTGGCCATGTACGGCCTGCTCCGCTTCTCGATGTCGCTGTTCACCGAACTGCGCGAGCTGGTCTTCGCCCGCGTCACCCAGCAGGCGGTGCGCAACATCGCCCTGCAGGTGTTCCGCCACCTGCACGCCCTCTCGCTGCGCTTCCACCTCGAGCGGCAGACCGGCGGCCTGACGCGCGACATCGAGCGCGGCACGCGCTCCATCGGCACCCTGATCAGCTACACCATCTACAGCATCCTGCCGACGCTGGTCGAGGTCGGGCTGGTCATCGGCATCCTGGCGACACGCTACGAGCCGGCTTTCGCCTGGATCACAGTCGGTGCGCTGGTGATCTACATCACCTTCACCGTGCTGGTCACTAACTGGCGCACCCAGCTTCGGCGCGAGGTGAACGAGATCGATTCGGCCGCCAACTCGCGCGCAATCGACAGCCTGCTCAACTACGAGACGGTGAAGTACTTCAACAACGAGGACTACGAGGCGCGGCGCTACGACCAGCAGATGGGAAAATGGGCGGCCGCGCAGGTGAGAAGCCAGTTGTCGCTTTCCCTCCTCAACCTCGGCCAGGCCGGCCTCATCGCCGTCACGGTGACGCTGATCATGTGGCGGGCAGCGACCGGCGTCGCCAACGGCTCAATGACGGTGGGCGACATCGTGCTGGTCAACGGCCTGCTGATCCAGCTCTACATCCCGCTCAACTGGCTCGGCGTGCTCTACCGCGAGATCCGCCAGGCGCTCACCGACATCGAGCGCATGTTCGCCCTCAAGGCCGAGCACCGCGAGATCGCCG
>JADLGU010000384.1 GCA_020849155.1 Rhodocyclaceae bacterium
AAAAGCTCAAGGCTGCCGGTCTCGACTATTACAACCATAATCTGGACACCGCGCCGGAGTTCTACGGCCAGGTGATCAGCACGCACAGCCAGCAGGATCGCTTCGACACCCTCGGCCAGGTGCGCGCGGCCGGCATCAATGTCTGCTGCGGCGGCATCGTCGGCATGGGCGAGACGCGCGCCAGCCGCGCCAGCCTGATCGCCGAGCTGGCCAACATGGATCCGCCGCCGGAGTCGGTGCCGATCAACAACCTGGTGCCGGTGCCCGGCACGCCGCTGGCGAATGCCGAGCCGATCGATCCCTTCGAGTTCGTGCGCACCATCGCCGCGGCGCGCATTACCATGCCGAATAGTCTGGTGCGCCTCTCGGCCGGCCGCCAGGAGATGAGCGACGAGTTGCAGGCGCTGTGCTTCCTCGCCGGCGCCAACTCGATCTTCTACGGCGACAAGCTGCTCACCACCGGCAACCCCGAGGCCGGGCGCGACGAGAAGCTCTTCGAGCGCCTGGGGCTGAACGCCGTCTGATGCGGTCCGACTTCGGCAGGGCGGCGGCCTCCTACGACGAGGCCGCCGTGCTGGCCAAGGAAGTCGGTCTGCGCATGACGGCGAAGCTGGATTTCATCAAGCTCGCGCCGGCCCGTGCGGCCGACATCGGCTGCGCCACCGGTGACGGCATCCGCCTGCTGCAGGCGCGCTTCCCGCAGGCCCTCCCCCTGGCGATCGACTACGCACCGGCCATGCTGGCCGAAGTGGCGCGCCGCGTCCCCTGGCTGGATCGGCTGCGCCGTCGCGCGCCGCGCCGCCTGGCCGCCGACGTGCGGGCGCTGCCCCTGGCCGGCGGCAGCCTCGGCCTGGCCTGGTCGAACCTGATGCTGCACTGGCTCGACGACCCCTTGCCGGCCCTGCGGGAACTGCATCGCGTGCTCGAGACCGGCGGCCTGCTGCTGTTCAGCGCGCTGGGGCCGGACACCCTGCAGGAACTGCGCGGCGCCGGCGCCACGACGCTGCGGCGCTTCCACGACATGCACGATCTGGGCGACATGCTGCTGGCGGCCGGTTTTGCCGATCCGGTGATGGAGATGGAGAAGATAGCGTTCGCCTACGCCAGCCCGCGCGGCCTGCTGCGCGACCAGCGCCGGCTTGGCGTGCGCGACGGGCTGTTCGGGCCGATGGGCTTCCGCGAGGGGCGGCGCCTCTTTCGCGCCTGGGAGTCACAGAGGCGCGATGGACGTCTGCCTGCCACCTTCGAGATCGTCTACGGCCATGCCTGGAAAGCCGAGCCGAGCACCGCGGCCGACGGTCGCGCTATCGTCCGGTTCAGGAAATAAACCGCGCCAGGCGGCGCCCCTCCCGCCCGAGAGGAAAGCAAGTGGCGCGAGGCTGAAGTGGCGCTTCCTGTGCGATCAGCGCGGCCCGGATGAGATCAGGAGTCGCCCCTGCCTTTCGCCCGCACAGGTTTCGGCCGACAGGCCGGCACAGTCGGCAAAAGCTACGGATTCAGCTGCCGATAGACCGCCGTGGCGACGCGCAGCAGCTCGGGCTTGTTGATTTCTCCGGAAAGGGCGTAGCCGAAGCGGCCGTCGAGCCAGTAGAACACGCCGATGCCATCTTCTTGCGCATAGCGGAAGGACGTCTCCGCGGCAGTCTGCGCATCGCGCCGCACGTAGAGGGTCAGGCGCTGGCCGCGTCCGTCCTGGTACATGAATTGCGCCACCGGGCCGGCCTCGCCCGACAACAGGCGCCCGCCCACCAATTCGAAGCCCTGTTCGGCGAGCTGCGGCGGCTTCAGTTCGGCGCCCAGCCGTTTCGACAGCCAGGCGACGAGGTGCGCTGCTTCGGCGGCGCCGACTTCCACCGGATGGCGCACCTCCGGACTGAAGACCGCATGCGCCAGCGCCGCCTGCCGGGGCAGCGAGGCGGAGGCTGCGGGAGCGGGCGACAGCTGGCCGCGCAACAGGAAGCCCAGCAGGCCGCCGATGGTCAGCCAGGCCACGGCCGCCGCCATTCGCAGCGGCAGCGCCGGAGAGGGACGGGCTGCGGCCATCAGCCGCGCCGGCACCGCCTCGCCGAGCACCGGGTCGAAGGCGCCATGCAGCCGCTCGTTCTGGATGCGCCATTCGGCCACGGCCTGGCGCAGCTCCGGACGGTCGTCGAGCCAGGCTTCCACTTGCGCCCGTCGCGCCGCCTCCAGCCGGCCGTCGGCATAGGCATGGAGTTCCTGTTCGCTGATCGGCGTCTTGTTCATCTCACGACCTTCAAATGGGGCGCACCGGTTTCGGCGCCGGACAGTAGCGAGCGCAGCCGCTGGCGGCCGCGGGACAGTCGGGACATGACGGTGCCGAGCGGCAGGCCGAGGATCTTGGCGGCATCTTCATAGGACAGGTCCTCCAGGCCGACCAGGAGCAGCACTTCGCGCTGTTCGGCCGGCAGCCGGGCCAGGCTGCCGGCCAGGTCGCGCAGTTCGAGGGCGTCGGCCTGGCTGTCCCTGACGGGGATTTCGGCCAGGGCTGCGTCGCCGGGGAAGTCCACCGTTCCGGCCACGCGCGTCTGGTTGACGAAGAGGTTGTGCATGATGGAAAACAGCCAGGCGCGCAGGTTGCCGGGCCGCCACAGCGCCCATTTGCCGAGGGCGCGTTCCAGCGTGTCCTGCACCAGGTCGTCGGCGCGCGCGGCATCCCCCGTCAGCGCCCGCGCATAGCGGCGCAGGCGGGGAATCTCGGCGACGATGTCCTGGCGGCCCATCGTGCGGGAGTCTACTCCCTGGCCAGGCGCCAGGCGTTATTGACTCCGTCGCCGCTGCGGTCGCCGGGCTTCTGGTCCTTGATCCAGTAATAGAGCGGTTTGCCCTTGAAGGCCCACTGCTTCTTGCCGTCGTCGCGGGTAATCACGGACCAGTCGCCCGCGGCACGGTCGCCATCGGCGGCGAACAGCGGCGGCCAGTTGCTGGCGCA